>QHNK01000033.1 GCA_003218415.1 Verrucomicrobiota bacterium
GGTTCGGCAAGCGCAGCGACTCGTCACTAACATTCATCGATTCATCGCACGGCACCATGCAACGCGCATCGAGCGGTTTTTCCAAGCAAAAATGATGAAGTGCTGTCCGGCGCTGGATGTTGAACATTGAGCGTTGGGCGTTGAACGTTGGTGTCTCATGCTAAAAGCGATCTTTTTCGACGCAGTCGGCACGCTCTTTAGGTTAACAAAGACTGTAGGCGATCATTACGCCTATGTCGGCCGTGAGGTCGGATTAGATATTAATCCCCAAAATCTCGAGCGCGCATTTCACACGGCTTGGAAAAAGATGCCGCAACGCGCCGCCATCGATGGACCGCGTGAAAACGACGATAAAGGCTGGTGGCGTGAGCTTGTCGATCTCGTCCTCGAGCAAGTCGCGCCCGCATTGAGCGAATTCGATCGGGACAATTTTTTCGAGATCGCTTACGAACATTTTGCCGAAGCCGGCGTTTGGGAGCTTTACCCGGAAGTTCCCGGCGTGTTGGAGAAATTACAGGCGCGCTTTGAACTCGCCGTGATTTCAAATTTCGACGGACGTTTGCGCTTGATCCTCGGGCACCTGGGCATCTCGAAATTTTTCCGTCACGTTTTCGTTTCCAGCGAGCTCGGCGCGGACAAACCTGACCCGGAAATTTATCGGCGCGCACTGAAGTTCGTCGATCTGAAGCCAAATGAGGTCCTCCACGTCGGCGATGATCCGGAACGCGATTGGGAAGCGGCCAGCGCGGCTGGTTTATCGATCTTTCGTTTGGATCGACGAAAGAATTCGCTGCGCGATCTGCTCGCGACGTTGAAATTGTAGGGCAAGCGCGCCGCTTGGCGAACGTTGCATTGGCGGGCGAAGCGCCTGCCCTACAATCTTGCGAGGATGTTCGATCTGGATTAGAAAACGTTTCCGGCGCGGGTCGGTAGCTCAATCGGTAGAGCAGCCCCGAAAGCTTTCGGGGTTGGTTCTGGATTGAAAAATCTCCTCGCGGCCTCAAAATGAAGGCTGCATGGGTCGGTAGCTCAATCGGTAGAGCAGCGCCCTTTTAAGGCGTTGGTTCCGGGTTCGAGTCCCGGCCGACCCAAATTTTCTATGGCCTGGGTTTATATCCTCCGCGGTGTGCGCCGATATTACATCGGTGCCACCGAAAATCTAAGTCGCCGGATGGCTGAGCACAGGCGTGGAAGCAATCACACCACACTCCGTTTCGGAGCAGAAGTCGTGCTCGTGGCAGCGAAACAACTACCTTCGATGGCCGAGGCGCGCGCACTTGAACGCCAACTCAAACGCAAGAAGAATCCTCAGCTAGCGATTTCTGCATTGAAGTCGACAGAGAACTCAAACCAACGAGAGCGGCCCCGAAGGCTTTCGGGGTTGGTTCCGGGTTCGAGTCCCGGCCGACCCATCATTCGCAGTTTGAGTGTCTCATCATCCACATGAAGCGACTTTTGATCTTGCACGTATTCGGCGCGTTAAGCGTCACCATGATGCAGGGAGCTACAAACTTCGATGTGGCGGCAAAGGCGACGAACGAGCTCGGGGTCGCTCTTCACCGTCAGCTCGCCACAGGCGACGAGAATCTTTGCATCTCTCCCTATTCAATAGAGAGCGCGCTGGCGATGACTTTCGCTGGCGCCGACGGCGAGACACGCACCGAGATGGCGCGTGTTCTGCATCTCACCAACGACGGCACCGTGCCCGCCTCGTTCGCAGCGCTTCAGCATTCACTTGAAGAGATGAGCGCGAAGACAGCTGAACTGGTAAAACAATCAAAAAAATTCGGTGGCCCGAGTGAACCAATCACATTGAACATCGCCAACAGGCTCTTTGCGCAAAAAGGCTATGCGTTTCGCGACGCTTACCTGTCGCTGGTGAAACAAAATTTCGGCGGGGCGTTTGAGCCTCTCGATTTCATTGCCAATCCTGCAGGAGCTACACAGCGCATCAATAAATGGGTCGCAGACCAGACGCACGACCGAATTCGCGACCTGATTCCCGGAGGGGCACTGGATAAAACAACGCGCCTCGTCCTGGCGAACGCGCTTTATCTGAAGGCGCCATGGGCGAGTGAGTTCTCCGAGAATGCGACGCAGCGAGAGCCGTTCTTCGTTCACGGCGGCGCGCCCCTGGATGTCCCGATGATGCAGAAAAGAAGTGATCACTTCGGTTATGCAAGGCGCGAAGGATTCACGGTCGTGAGCCTTCCCTACGCAGGCAACGACTTGCAGTTTCTCGTTCTTCTTCCCGACGACGTAAACGGTCTGCACCCGCTTGAGTCAAAACTAACCGGCGAACTGCTGGCTCAATGCGCAAAACTCCAAACGCGCGACATCGATCTTCATCTGCCAAAATTCAAGCTCGAGCCGCCCACGATGGCTTTGGCCGAAAAGTTTGAAGCGCTCGGGATGAGGACCGCGTTCGATAAGCCGCAGGGAAGCGCGAATTTCGACAAGATCGCGCCACGAAAACCGAACGATTATCTCTACATCTCCCAGATCTTTCACAAAACATTCATCGCGGTGGACGAAAAAGGAACTGAAGCAGCGGCCGCAACCGCCGTGGCGATGCTGGCAGGCGCGGCTCTTAGGTCACCTCCGCCGCCGCCGATCGAAGTGAAAGTCGATCGCCCATTTGTCTACGCAATTCAGCACATGCCGAGTGGCGTGTGCCTTTTCCTCGGTCGCGTGAGCGACCCGCGCTGACTATGGACATCAGCACGCTCGCAAATTCGATCAATGCAATTGCCGTCACGGCAGGTGTGATCTTTGCCGCGGCGCAAATCAGTTACTATCGTCGGCGGCGGCGGCGCGATGCGATGCTCGAGCTCGTCCGTTCGTTTCAGAGCCCAACGTTTTCAAAAGCACTGCGTCGCGTCATGGAATTGCCGGATGAGGCAAGCGCGTACGAGATCCGAAAAATTCTAGGACCAGAAGGTGAAGATCTGCTCGTTCATCTTACTGCCACATGGGAGACGATTGGGATCTTGCTTTTTCACCGAGAATTCAGCATCGACGTGGTCGATGATTTCTTTAGCGGCCCGATCCTGATTTCATGGCGTAAACTGCTGCCTTACACCACCGATCTCCGGCAGCGTTATCAACGCGAGACGTGGTCGGAGTGGTTCCAATGGCTGGCAGAACGCATGATGGAGCGCGAGAGCAAATCGCCGCCAATACCGTCGTACGTTGCACATCGCGAATGGAAAAAAATGTAGCCGCGCTCTATGAGCGCCGAAGAAAGATTCGGCGGCCACAGACCGCCGCTACAGCAGCGACTCGCGTTCATAGCTCAATCTGCCGTTCACAATGCGAGCCGCCGAGGTGAATGGGTGCGGCTCGGTTTTGTTGGCGTCTAGGATATGCATGACTGCGATGCCGCGCGATTTCAAATAATCGGAAATGAGTGAACGATGGCAGCGCCACCAGACTGCTTCTGCGCACATGATCGCAGTTGACCCGGCTTCACCATTAAGATCGAGAAGGCGCTCAACGCCTTTCCGGAATTCCTCGGTCTCCATGTGATCGGCGTAACCGCGAAACGACGCGCTGCGCCATGCGCTGTTACGCGAGTCAGGTTTCGGTTTTCGTCTTCCGCCAAGCTCGGGGAAATGTTCGTAGCATATTCCGCGGGCGTTCAGCGATTCCGCTAGGGCTTCCCTGTTGAACTGCGGATAACGCTTCGACCCGGGCCACGATCGCACGTCGGCTAACAACTTGATTCCGTTCTCTTCCAGTAACGAAATAAAGACGTCGATCTCGCGCGTTGAATGCCCAATCGTCCAGATTCGCACCGATATCAACGCGCCGGTTTTGGTGGAGCAACGGCTTCGGCCATGGACTTCAACATTCGGCCCAGATCGCTGTTGGTCGAAATGACTGCGGTTGTATCTTTTTCAAACGCCGCGCGCATTACGTCGAGGCTGCGAAGAAATGAATAAAACTCTTGCGCATCAGGAGGATTGAATGCTGCGGCATAGATGGAAGCCGCCTCCGCGTCGGCCTTCCCTTCAGTCTCCAACGCATTCCTGGTTGCGGTGGAACTGATTGAGGCCACGTCACTTTCCTTTTGGCCGTTGATATTTGCGGCCTCACCGCGGCCCTCGGATCGAAAGCGTGCAGCGATCTGATGTCGCTCGCTCGACATGCGTTCAATGATTTTCTCCGCGACGGCGGGATTGTATTTGCTGCGCTTGAAACGTTCGTCGAGGAGTTCAATCCCGAAATCGGAAATCTTTTGGCGGGTGCGTTCGGTGATTTGTTTTTCGATCTCACCGCGACCGAGTTGGATTTCCGGAATCGTGCTGGGTAACAGGGTGCCGCTTTTTTCCAGCTCCTCGTCACGCTGCGGTTTTCGGCCTTTGGTAACGCGGATAATCTCTACCAGATCGTGCGCAGCGACAGCGGTCCGCGTTTCGCTCCCCAAGATGTCATCCAGACGTGAGAGCGCACTGCGCTCGTCATTGAGCCGATTGTAGTAGAGGAACGGATCGCTGATACGCCACCGGGCGAAACAATCGACAATAATGTAGAGCTTGTCTTTGGTCGGACATTCGGTCGGCGGGCCGTCCCAGGCGAGGATGCGCTTGTCGAAGCGGTGCACTTGATCGATGACCGGCAGCTTGATCTTCAATCCGGGGTTTGTGACCGTGCGAACGATTTTACCGAAACGCGTGATGATCACAGTTTCGTATTGATGGACAACGAAGAGTAGCGTTCCCCACTTAAGCGCGGTCAAAATAAAAAGAATTCCCAGGGTCGACATCAACCGGCTCTGCAAAAAGCGCACAATAGCCGAGACGGCCGCCGGGCGAGGAGTGACATCGATCACGTTCATGGGGATGCCTTGGTTTGTTCGGCCGGCAGTAGCGGCAACGTCTGAAGAATGTTCTTCAAGCTGTCATCGACGATGATTTTCTTTTGCAAATTGGGCAGAATCGCTTGCATCGCCTCGAGATAAAGACGGCGCCGCGTTATCTCAGGTGCTTTCCGGTACTCGGCCAGCAACAACGAAAATTTTTGCGCTTCGCCCTTTGCCTCATTCACCCGGCGGAAAGCGTATGCTTCGGCCTGTTTCTCGCGCTCCTTCGCCTGGCCGCGCGCGTTCGGCACGGCATCGTTGTAGACCGCCCACGCTTGATTAATCGCAGTCTGCTTTTCCTGTTGCGCCTGGTTGACCTCGTTAAAGGCAGCCTGCACGGCTGGCGGTGGACGCACCGTCGCGAGTTGCACTTGCTGGATCTGAATTCCCAGGCCGTACTGCGAACAAAGGTCGGCCAGACGTTTCAAAGTCGATGATTCAATGTCGTGTCGCCCAATCGTGAGCACTTCGTCCACTGTGCGGTCGCCGATCACCTCGCGCATCACGCTCTCGGAAAGATCCCGCAACGTTTTCTCCGGTTCACGTGCCCCGAACAGGTACGTTTTCGGATCAGTAATTCGATACTGCACGACCCAAGGCACCAAGGCGGTGTTGAGATCGCCCGTGATCATGGTCTCGGTTTCCTGTGGTTCCACGTCGCCTTGGTAAATATTAGTCGCGTTGGGCGAGGTAAAACCGAACTCGAGTTTCAACAAACGCTGCGTCGGCACGATGTGAATCTCGTCGATATAGGGAATCGCATAGGCGAGTCCGGGGTTAACAATATCGTGATAAGCGCCAAAGCGTGTCTTTACCCCAACGGAATTTGCCGGGATGGAGGCGAAGCCGAACAATAGCGTCGCGAACGTGAAGACAAGCCCGAGACAGGCAATCAAGCCGAGAATCAGTCGGACTGGTTTAATCGGAAGACTTTCGGCAACCATCGGCCTTGCCATAGACGGCCTTTATTGACTCAAACCTGCTGCCGAACGCAAGCTTTCAATTCGCGCACGCAACCAAGGAATGGTGGTTTCCTTTTGGCTCGCCGTAGCCTTGGCGGAGGCGGAAGCCGTCAGGTTTTGATTGGACGGTGCCGAAACGGTCATTCCTTGACTAGCTGCCCTTGCACTCGAAAACTGGAAGATGACTATGAAAAACATGATCTTGTCAGCACTTGTCAGTCTTGGCACGTTCGCGTTGATGGCAGCAACGCAAATACAACCCGAAGTCGGCAGACCGGCGCCGGATTTCAGTTTAACGACCAGCGACGGGTCGCAGGTGAGTTTGAAAGATTATCGCGGTAAATGGGTGGTGCTCTATTTTTATCCGAAAGATTTTACCAGCGGCTGCACCATGGAAGCGCATAATTTCCAGCGCGACCTCGTCAAGTATCAGGAAACGGGTGCGGTAATTCTTGGCGTAAGTGTGGACACCGCTCAGTCGCACAAGGATTTCTGCGCGAAGGAAGGACTCAATTTCAAATTGCTGGCCGATCCGGATGCGAAAGTCTCGACCGAATACGGGTCGATCATGGATTACAAAGGTAGCAAACTCGCCGCGCGCAACACGTTCATCATTAATCCCAAAGGCGAAATCGCCAAGGTGTACACGGGCGTGAAACCGGCCGAGCACAGCGAGCAAGTCTTGAAAGACTTGGCTGAACTGAAGAAAAGCTGAAGTCGTCCGACGACGAGCCGATGCCGAAATATTTGAAAAGGACGGCTACAGATTTTTCTTCTACACGAACGAACATCCTCCCATTCACGCGCATGTTCGCTACGGCGGTGGCGAAGCTGTCTTTGACGTTGAAGAGTGCGTTGAGCTTCGGGAGTCATACGGCTTGAAAGTTCAGGAGTTGGCCAAAGCGCAGAGGCTTGCAGAGGAACATCGCCAGCTTATTGTCGATAAATGGCATGAGAACATTGCTCGACACCGCCCGTAGCGCGTCGTATCGCGACGGTGAAATCGTGATCGTGATGCAAAGTGGCAGAAAGCTTCGCATCCCCGTCGCGGAAAACCCACGTTTGGCTAAAGGCACGCCGGAACAACTAAACCATATCGAGCTTTCGCCCTTTGGAATTCACTGGCCCGATCTTGACGAGGATCTATCTTTTCGCGGTATCGCCGAAGGTGACTATGGACAGCTAGATCTGAAAAGGAGCAAGTAATGGCGCAGCGCAAATCGATCGATTGCAGAGATTATCCGAGCAAGAAAAATTGCTCGCTCAAAATTTCCGGTACGGAACAAGAGGTGCTCGACGCAGCGGTGCAGCATGCCGTCTCGGCGCACGGACACGAGAACACGCCGGAATTGCGGGAACAAATTAAATCAATGCTAAAGGACGCTAGCGATTGACGACCTCGTTGGCGCAGACCTGGCCGCCGCAAGGCGGGATGCATAAAATCACTCGCCTTGTTATTGCATTTGCAATCTTATTCTTCGCGCTGGTGATGTTTGCGCACCTGCCGGATCAACTCATTCTCTTCCCGAGTACGCAACCACTAGATGTACACGGCGCAACGCGAAGAACTTTGCCATTGGATCGCGGTGAGTTGGAGATCTGGACGGCCCAATCGCGTCGCGCGCAGCAACAGGGCGGCGCTGATGTTTTCGTCTTGCGTTTTTATGGCAATGCGGACCGCGCGGACCGCTGGGCAGCTGCCGAAGCGGAGATGTGGAACGATCGCGCGGTAGAAATCTGGGGAATGAATTATCCCGGATTCGGAGGGAGCACCGGACCAGCGCGGCTTTCCAAGATCGGGCCCGCAGCGCTTGCCGCCTTTGATGAATTGAAACGTCACGCGAGGGATAGCCCGATCGTGCCTTTCGGAGCGAGCATCGGGG
Source organism: Verrucomicrobiota bacterium (assembly GCA_003218415.1). Classification (GTDB taxonomy): domain Bacteria; phylum Verrucomicrobiota; class Verrucomicrobiia; order Chthoniobacterales; family UBA10450; genus Udaeobacter. The sequence continues at coordinate 7,710 of QHNK01000033.1, forward strand.
CGACGGCCGCGCTCCACGTGGCTGCGTCCCGGCCTGCCGGGATCGCCGGCTTGATTCTGCATAATCCTCCGCCGCTGCGTGAAATGATTCTCCGCCAGTTTGGATGGTGGAACCTCTGGCTGTTGGCCGGTCCCGTCGCGTTGCAGATTCCGCGAGATCTCGACAGCATCGAGAACGCGAAAGCGATTCATGCGCCGGCAATCTTCCTGCTGGCCGAAAGGGATGAAGTAGTCGCGCCTCGCTTTCACCGGCTGGTGGTTAACGCTTACGCCGGAGAAAAACGCGTGATCGCATTGCACGGCGCCTATCATAATGATCCGATCGAAGGCACCGCGCTGGCTGATTTGAATGACGGCCTGGGTTGGTTACTGGCAAAGTCGCGTTCTCTTTGATGGGTAGCGCACGCGTCTCGCGTGTTGGTTTCGGCGTCGCGCCGAAACGATCTTTTTCTTGTCCTGCTCGGTGGAATGCTTGCAAAGCCGTCAAAAAAAATTCGCGATCGCGAGGACGCGCTCGCCAGCACGCGGGACGCATGCGCTACCCCGAACATGCCATTTGCCACTCGATTTTCGAGTTCGGTCCGCATTAAGCTCAGCGCGCCATGCAGAACGCACAAAACCTGATGAGCAGTTTCGAATTCATTGCGGCGCTGATGTCAATAATCATCGGCCTGGGCGTGACCAACCTGCTCGCGGGTGCCGGGCGCGCGTTTTACAGGCGCAAAGAAAACCCGCTCGATGAGGTGCACATTGTGCTCACCATCGCGACCCTGCTGCTGCTGGTTTTGCAGTGGTGGGTCACATTCAGGTGGAACACAGAGGTTAACTGGACTTTCGACAAATTCCTGGTCCTGACTGCCTGGACCGTCACGCTGTACCTGCTCACAGTTTTCCTTTACCCGCCCGACCTCTCGGAAGCGGAAGAACACCAGGGCCGCTTCGAACGGAACCGCGCCGGTTATTATTCCACCTTCATCGCGATGTGTTTGCTCGACGTCGCGCAAACGGCAGTTCATGGCGAACTTTTTCAACCGGTGTGGTATGTGCCGTTCGCGGGGCAATATGCGCTGCTCGCCGGCGGCGGCCTCATTGCCAGCCGACGTAGTTACGATCGGTTCTTCGCGTGGTACCAACTTGTCACGCTGCTAGTATGGGCACTGGTGGTCAGAAGAGTTCTAGTGGGAAACGCGATGATGTGATTCAGGATTTAATCGCTACCCATTCATTCCGTGCACGAGAATCAGCGACAGCCTGCACGACGCGCATGTATCGAACGCCGTCCTCGAACGTCGGGTGAGGGCGCACGCGGCCCTTGGATTTCACCGCCGCCAGAAAATCTTCTTCCACACGCCATTCGCCTTCCAATTCTGGCGGGAGATCGACCACGTGCAGCGCACGATCGCCGAGCTTGCCCGCTTGCACGACGTCGGAAGTGAAATCGTACGTCAGAGTCCCGGCGCTGCCGTAAATCTCCAGCCGATCGCCCTGCCCCAGCGCATTGACACCGCTAAACTCCAGAACGCCTTCCGCGCCACTTTCGAAACTGCACAGAACCGTGAGCAAATCAGGAATGACCACCTCGTAACCTTCGCGAACTGGATAAATGATTTTCCCGCGCCCGAACACGCCGGTGATGTCGCCCAGCCAGCGTTGCAATACCTCCACGTAAATCCCCAGGGTTAGAGTATTGAGCCCGCTGATCTCGATCTTTTGCCGCCAATGCGTCGGGGCGCCGGGATCCAAATAATTGCTGGTGAAACTTTGCAGCCGCACATGATGCGGTCGGCCAATATAATTTTCGGCCAGAATCTTTTTCACCATTAAATCGCCTCGTAGTCCAAATGGCGGCGGGCAAAGCATGGTCACCAGCTCGGGATAACGTTTGGATGCCGCCAGCATTTCTTCGGCCTCCGCCAAATCCATCGACATGCGCGCTTGGCAAAAGACATGTTTGCCCGCTTCAAGCGCGGAGATCGTCACCGCCGAATGCATGTAAGGCGGTGTGCCGATCCAGATAATGTCGATGTCCGGCAGCGCCACCAGCTCAGGCCAATTTTTTATCGGCGTCGCTCCCGGCACATTTTCCCTGCAAAATTTCTCGGAGCTTTCGTATGCAGAATTGGAAACCGCTACGATCTCAACATCCGGGTGCTTCTTAAGACCGGGCAAATGGCGAGTGCGAACGATATTGCCCGCGCCGACGATCCCGATCCGCAGTTTTTGGTTATTTTTGTGCATTGGCTTACGTGCGATAGCAATCTTGCAGACTCGACTGGCTGTGGTGCGAGCTAAATTTGACCGCGAGGAGCAATGGCGCGTTCAACGTCAAAATATTGGTAGGGGCGGTTCACCAGAACCGCCCATGGCGATTGAGGTCAATCTACCTAATGGCTGACGAACAAACGATTCGCTTGACCCGCGCGCGGAGACACGGGAGTTTACGCGGCTTTTTTTGAAAAGATGAAAGTTTGCAACGTCACAGGATCAAGAGCAGGACGCGGCAGCGTTATTCACCGCCGTGGTCTGGCCAAGAAAAAAGGCGGCGTCGGCCGGCACATCACGAAAATGGTGCCGCGCATTTTCGCGCCCAACTTGCGTCGCCAGCGGATTTGGGTTCCTGAGCTTAAGAAGTTTGTGCGGATCCGCGTCACGGCGCGCGGTCTTAAGACGATCAACAAACACGGTGCTTACAAGACGCTCAAGAAAGCTGGCGCAATCTAAAATAAAATTGGCGGGAGCCCCGCTACTGTTCGGGCCAGGTAAGCTGTAGAGGCGTTTGCATCCAGAGCTGCTCCATGGTCTTGGCCGCTAATCCAGTCGACAAACTCTGCGCAGGCTCCGCCGCCGGGGCGGTTTGCTGCGTAGCGCCTTTCGCTCGGGGCCGATCAAGCAAGCCATCGTTGAATTCGATCACGTAACCTTCGTTGATCAGCCAACGCAGGTCGGACGCGAGCGCCAGGCTGCGTGCCTCTGCATCTTCGCTCGCGCCATCCCCAATCAACTTTTCGAAAAGTTGTTTGCGACTGATTGTCGCCGTCCCTGACAGCGCTTGGAGAATTGCATTCACAGACGGAGACACACCGGCTTGTTCATGAACAAATGCGCGGCCCCTGATTGGCGAGACAAACAACATCCCGCGGCGATGGCGGAAAACGTGCAGGCCGTTTTGTCGAAATCGACTGGCCAGCTCCTGCATCATGTTCGAAGGCGAGCGGGTCTCCCGCTCCCACGCCTCCTCGATTGCGCGGTTGAGTATCGGATGCGGCAAACGGCGGCTCATCGCCCCGCCAGTGGTCACTTCCTCCACGCTACGGATCAACCCTGGCAAATAATGCGAGCGAAAATGCCGTTCCGCTTCCACCGCAGAGGAAAACGTCAAAGGATTTTCTTCGCGTAGCGTTGTATAGCTCGTCACCTTTCGCGCTTCTTCTTTCCAGCGCTCGACTAACGCGGCATCGCTTACAATCTCGATTTGCCGCTGGTAATCGGTAAAACTCATTCGGCGGCTGAAACGTTGCTCGTAAAAGCTGCGCAGTTGCGGTTGATAACTGTGATGGTTAGTCGGGCCAAGAAGCGTCCCACTCAATCGGCATCGCGCCACATTCGAGAAGTTTCCCTTGATCGGATCGGTCTCCGAAATGTCCATCTTGTAGAAATCAGGATGGGCGAATCGGAATGCGTTTCGCTCGAGGAATTCCCGATCCGCAGACACCATGCTGTTGTCCCCAAGCTGATAAAGCGGCGATTCCTGCGTGGCCTTGAGGCAGACCACATATCCCACCGGTTTTTCCAGGAACAAACGCGCCAGAGCAAATAGCGAATACGCAACTGAGCCGGACTTGATCTGCGCTACTACATTTTCGAATGCTGGTGGGTATGGGAGGAAACGGATCGTAACTTGCGGCGTTTGCGTAATCGGAACATGCCGATTTAGCGACCGGCGATTTTTGTCCCCGTTCGAACGACGATCACTGCCGCCCGTTTTCTTCCGCAATCCCTCGCGCTGACCTCTGTCTCCCTTGGACGTTGGACGTTGGATGTTGCATGTTCGGCGTTTTGTTTTGCGGTGTTGCGGACGACCCTGCCCCTTTTTGGGGACGCCACTCTCTTCTTCGCCTGTATAATGCTCATAGTCCCTCGCCCCACCAGGTTCTTTCACCCAAGCAGGCAGCAGCTTTAGATCGAGCAGATCGGCAGTCTCGACAGGAGACGAGGTCATCAGTTTCATCTACTCGAACGACAAACGGAAGCAAACCTGAAGAATCTTGATAGGGAACGCGCTGGAGCGTCCGGACATCGCAACGCGATATTAGGACCCAAACCTGAAAATGATTGACAAGCCGCCCAATTCATTTACTTCCACATGCTGTGCCGGATAATCCCTAAGTTTTCCGGTGACTTACCCACGCGCGACTAACACAAACCGAACAAATTTTTATGGCGGAAAAATCGATCGAAGAGAAGGTCAAGGACATCATCGTCGAGCAACTCGGCGTTAACCCGGAACAGGTCACACCGCAGGCCTCCTTCATTGAGGATTTGGGCGCAGACTCGTTGGATATTGTCGAACTGGTGATGGCTTTTGAAGAAGAGTTTGGGGTCGAAGTGCCGGACGAGGACGCGGAGAAACTGCAAACCGTCGGCGACGTCATCAAATACATCGAAGAGAAATCGTCCAAACAGTAGCGCGATTGCGATACCTGAAGCGGCTCGCTCATCTGCGAGACAGCGATAAAACACGGACCGGGCCGTGTTTTTTGCTTATCGGTTGCGAAAGCGAAAGGCGCGCCTCAGACTAGACTCCAATGAGATTTCCGCTGTTGGAAAAACCATTGTTCGAGGTAGGCGGACATTACGTCACTTTTTTGGGATTGATCGCCTTCGCAGCCCTGTTCGCAGCCGGCATCATCATCGCGCGGTTCCTACAAAGCGATCTGGTGCGCCGTCTTTTCAGCCGCTTCAAGATCGACACCAATTTCATTGCAATCGTCACGACGATCCTGAGCCTGTCCGCGCTTGTCTTCTTCACGGTGAGCGCCGTGAACGCGGCAGGTATCCCGCTTTATTGGAACGCGCCCCTGCCAGGAGTGACGCTGAGCCTTCTGCAAATTTTCCTCTTGATCGCGCTGCTCATCGCAGTTTTCTGGCTCTCATCCCGCACAAGGCATTTCCTTTTTAATCGTGTCCTGGTCAGAAGCGGCCTCGACCGCGCCCTGGGGCACGCCATTTCCCAAATAGTCGGCTACGCGGTGCTGATCATCGGGATTGTCATTGTTCTGGACAATGCCGGCATCCATCTCGGGGCACTGACGGTATTCGCCGGCGCGGTCGGTGTAGGCTTGGGGTTTGGTTTGAAAAACATCGCCAGCAATTTCATCAGCGGGCTGCTCATTCTCGCCGAACGCCCCATCGCCATCGGTGATCGCATCGAAGTCGCAGGCATCACCGGTCAGGTGCGGCAGATCCGCGCCCGGAGCACCCTGATTATGACTAACGATAACATCGCCATGATCGTGCCGAACGAGAAATTCATCGATTCGCCGGTCACGAACTGGACTTACACCGACCGGCGAGTGCGTTTTCGCCTTCCGGTGGGCGTAGCTTATGGCAGCGACGTGAACAAAGTGCGTGAGGCGCTCATCGCGGCAGCGCGCGAACATCCAGCCACACTGAAAGATCCCGCGCCGGATGCGTTCCTTGAGAAATTTGGGCACAGCACAATCGACTTCCAGCTCGTTGTTTGGAGCGAGGAAATGAGCCGGCGACCGAGCCGCTTCAAAAGCGACCTGAATTATTTGATCTGCAAACATCTCGGCGCGGCGGGAATCGAAATTCCCAATCCGCAGCGCGATCTGCATATCCGAAGCGGCACGCTCAAAGTGGAAAGCGTAACAAAGCAAGAAACGAGAGAGCGATCAGAGGGCTAGGGGCCGTTCGCAGCACTTCTTCCGCCTTGCTCTTCCCATGCCGCCTGGCGACGCGATTCCGTTTCCGCAAGGTGCGGCGAAAGTGGTCACACTAGCTGAACTGCAAGACTGTGAAGCGTGGAAACGGGCGTTTCAGAATCAGTGTAAAGATCACCGTTACTACGAAATCGTCGAGGAGACGCTGCACTGCGGCTTCGAACATTATTATCTGCTGCTCGAGGACAATTCTGGCAACGTGCGCGCCATCCAGCCGATGTTTTTTGTTCGGCAAAATCTTGTCGAAGGCGTGCCGGGCAAAATTCGTTCCGTTGTCGATGTTGTTCGCAAAATTTTCCCGCGTTTCCTCACAATGCGGGTGTTGATGGTTGGTTGTGGGGCCGGTACTGGAGACCTGGGCGGATGCGATCAGAGCGACGAAGCATGGGTGGCAAGCGCGCTACTGGCGAGCCTTCTGACTTATGCCCGGCGAAACAAGGCTTCCCTGGTCGTTTTAAAGGATTTTCCGGCGAACTATCGCTCGGCGGTCGAAACGTTTGCCTTGAGCGGGTATAGCCGAATTCCAAGTATGCCTATGACGCGGCTGCCGCTCCGTTATGAGAACTGGGATGAATATTTTCGCACGCTCAGCAAAGCGACCCGGAAAGATTTGCGCCGAAAATTCCGCAAAGCCGCGCGCGCGCCGAAGATCGAGATGGACGTCGTAACCGACATCGCGCCTTTCGGCGACGAAATCTATCCGCTGTATCTGGCGGTTCATGAGCGGTCGCCGTTAAAATTTGAGACGCTGACCAAAGATTATTTTCTGGCCGTCGCGGAACGGATGCCGGAACGCGCGCGTTTCTTCATCTGGCGACAAAGCGGCAAAATCGTCGCATTCAGTTTTTGCCTAGTCTGTGGCGAGGCGATTTATGACGAATGCATCGGACTCGATTACAGCGTCGCGCTCGATCTGCACCTGTATTTTTACACGCTCCGCGACATCATCTCATGGGCGCTGCAACAACGATTGAAATATTACTACAGCAATCCGCTTAACTACGAGCCGAAGCTGCATCTGGATTGCGAATTGGTGCCGCTCGACCTGTATGTGCGCCACACCAGCGCTCTGTTGAATCCAATATTTTGTCACGTGATCAAATATCTCGGGCCGACGCGGCACGAACCTGTTTTGCAGCGCTTTCCAAACGCCGATCAGCTCTGATGGCGGCGTTCTGTAGCCACGGCCCTGCGGACCGTCCGTTAGTCCCAGCGCTCTTCTAACCGGCCACAGGCCGGTGGCTACAAGCCTCTGCGAATTAGGTTGCGACGCCGTTATGGCGCGCTAGAAAAGCGGATGCAAAATCGCCCCTCCGGTTTCGGCAACCCTTGGCTGCAGCTCGGCCTGAGTGTGGTCTGTGTAATCGTGTCCGAGTTTCTTTTGAAGCGCGGCGCAACGGATATCGCGGAACCTGACAGCGCTTTCTCCTGGACGGGAATCAACGGTCTCGCTTCGCCGCTGGTGTGGTGGGCAATTCTTCTGATCATCGCCAGTTTCATTAGCTGGCTGTATGTGCTCCGGTACGTTCCTCTCACCGTCGCTTATCCGCTATCGCGAATAGTCGATGTTCTGGTGCCGCTCGGCTGTTGGATTTTTTTGGGCGAATTGATCTCGGCTCTTCGCTGGTGCGGTATTGCGCTGGTGATTATCGGATTAGCGCTGGTGGCAAAACCAATTGCACAAATCGAGGAACGCCTGTGAGCATTCTCGCCTTCTTCTTCATCGTCGTTTCTTTGCTGAGCTTTGTTTTGGCCCAGCTCATTCTTAAAAGAGCGATGGAATTTTCGGCGACGAACGGTCTGCGCAACTCTCGCTTCGTTTCGCTCGCCGCTACCGGCATAGCTCTAATGACAGTTTCCTTTTTCCTCACTCTTGGGCTGCTCCAGCGATTCGACCTTAGTTATCTCTATCCATTTCAGGGCTTGAGCGTGATTTTCATCACCTTGCTCGCGGCAATGGTGCTGAAGGAAAAACTAAGCGCGCGACTTACGCTTGGCGCGCTCCTGATTACCGCCGGGATCGTGTTGGTTTCAATGAGCTGAACTCATTTCGTAAATAGCGTTCTCATGTTGAGCGAAGCGAAACATCTCGATTTTTTCCGTGAACGAATCCCTCCGGAAATGATCTGAGATTCTTCGCTTCGCTCAGAATGACATTATGCGACGCCGGTCTCGCGCGGAGGCCGCCCATGCAAACATCATGTGCCAACGACTGTTGGCCAGAGTTTTTCCAGAGTCGTTAGATTGATTGCACGAATCTTGTCTTCAGCAGGCAACCCGATTTTCGGGTGATCAAATTCCGCGGCGAAACGCTGTTTGCGCCGCGCATATTTCGGCGGCGAATACGCGCCGCAAATATCGCCGCCGATGATCCGGCAAGATTCGCGCAGCTTTCCGAGCGCCCACTCAAGATCGACGACCGAAAACCGGCCGCTCTCCCAGTTTGTCACCGCCTCTTCGATGCGCAGACAATCAAGATCGATTGTGACGTAGATATTTTCGCTGGCGAGACCATTTACAAATTGCTCAAAGCGCTGGCGCCAATTTTCGCGGAGGATGGCGCCTTTTCGTTGTCGATCTTTCACCGGTCGATCGTCTGCCCACGGGTGTACTTCAAGAATTCCGGCGCGTTCCGCACGACGGTTCCCAAAGATTTGGTGCGGCCACCAACATTCGAAATTGCCGCAGCCCCAAACTGCCACATGCTTGATGTGCGGAAGTTCCAGTGCGCGATTGACCCAACCACCGCATCCCCATTTCGGAGGGCGCACGTCCCAATCCGGATGGTTGTCGAACGAAACGAGCACGACCGGTTCAGCGACGCGGCGCAATCGAAGCGCGGTTAAATAATGAAAGTCGCCCGACCCGTAAAGGAGGAAAGGCACCGCGAGATTCGTCTCATGCTCCCGATAAAACTCGGCAATCAAACGCGGCGGCGCAGAGAAGCGCAGTTGCGGCCCCCATGCGCGCGCGTCAACCACAGGCAGGGCGAACGGCTCATTCCGCCACGCGTCATCTAAGTTCAGATGTTTGAGATGTTCCATCCGCGGAACAAGTCTTCGCTACCTCTCCGCGAGTATCAACGGTTCGCTTATGCAATCATTGCGATCCGATCAAGCTTATGCGCGCAGTTGCCGCATTGGGCGCGAAGCTAAAGTGATATTGTGGAAGAGACTCAACTCGAAAAACTAAAAGAGCACGAAAAAGAACACGCTTTCCTTTGCGTAGTTAGCAATGCGTTTCGTGTTTTCGCCCACCGCTCCTCAATCATGCTCGGCAGCGCCTGGGCATTCGCCGGGGCTGTGCTCGTCATCCTTGTTTGGATTCTTACTGGCCCCACCTTTCATTTTTCCGATACCTGGCAACTGATCATCAACACCGCCACAACCGTTGTCACCTTCCTGATGGTGTTTCTTATTCAGAACACACAAAACCGCGACGCAAAGGCCGTGCAGTTGAAGTTGGATGAACTCATTCGCGCCATCAGGAGCGCGCGCAACGAACTTGTCGATCTGGAAGATCTTTCCGATGAGGACCTGAAAAAACTCGAAGAGCAATTTCAACAGCTGCGCAAAAAGGCCGAGCACGACGGCAATCAGCGCGCTCATCGCGAGCAAGATCGGGCCGTTGCACAAGGCAAATCAGGCTGACCTCGCTTCGCCCGTCTGCAGAAAAACTTTTCCGCTCGGGCAGAGCCGAAACACCTCGCAGTTTGAACAATCCGGCTTGCGCGCGTAACAGCGGCGGCGGCCATGCCAAATGAGCCAGTGACTCCAGTTTGTCCAATACTCGCGCGGCACCAGCTTCATCAGATCGCGCTCGATCTTTTCCGCGTCCTTGTGTTTTGTCAGGCCAAGCCGCTGTGACAGACGGATCACGTGCGTGTCCACGACGATCCCTTCGTTCTTATGAAACGCGTTGCCTAGCACCACATTCGCCGTCTTGCGGCCGACCCCTGGCAAAGCGCATAACTCCTCCATTGTGTCAGGGACTTTCCCACCATGTTCCTCTGCGATTGCGCGCATGGCGGCGCGAATGCTTTTCGTCTTGTTCCGATAAAACCCCGTCGATTTAATTGCGTTTTCGAACTCGGCCTGCGGCGCGTCTGCATAGTCCTTTGCCGTGCGATATTTCTTGAACAACGCGGGCGTGACCATGTTCACCCGCTTGTCCGTGCATTGCGCCGAGAGGATCGTCGCCACCAGCAGCTCGAGCGGGTTGCGAAAATCCAGCTCGCAATGCGCATTCGGGTAAACTTTCGGCCAGGCTTTAATTAATTGCTTCACTCGTTCCCGCGCAGTCATAGGCTTGTTCCTATCAACATTCTTTGCGTTGTCATCCTGAACGAAGTGAAGGACCTCACAATCGATGATCGATTACTCAATGAAACTTGTGTATTCAAATCTTCGATTGTGCGGTCCCTCGCTCTGGTCGGGATGACCGGTCATTGGCTATGGATTTAAAGCAACGAATTATGCGGGAGCCTGCTACGCAAGCAATGGATCGTCGCCCGATCGCCACCCGCAATCGAAAATGGGCACAGGCAGCGACGACTTGGCTCGCCGCACGAAACGTTTCGCCGAACACAATTTCGATTGCCGGCATGTGCGCTTGCATTGTCGCAGGCATTGCCCTGGGCGTGACTTCAATTGCCGACTATCGAATCTTGTGGCTCATCGCCGCGCTTGGCGCGCAATTGCGGCTGACGGCAAACATGCTCGACGGGATGGTTGCGCTCGCGTCCGGTCGCGCCTCAAAAGTGGGCGAACTTTACAACGAAATTCCCGACCGCGTTTCCGACGCGGCGGTATTCATCGGCGCAGGGTTCGCGCGGGGCGGAAACATTGCGCTTGGCTACATCGCGACAATCTTGGCAATCTTCACTGCTTACATCCGGGCAGCGGGAAAAATCGCCGGCGCGCAGAACGAGTTTTGCGGACCGATGGCAAAACAACATCGGATGCTGATCATCACGCTAATCTGTTTGTATTCCGCAGTGACTCCGCGTTCCTGGCAGATCATTTCGTTTAACGATTCACAGATCGGTCTGATGAGTTTTGGGCTTGTAATCATCATTGCTGGCTGCGCATTCACCGTTATTCGCCGAGTTAGCCGAATCGGGCGTGCGCTGAAATGAGCCAAGTTACACGCGAACGACTCTTTGGGTTCCGTCACGCCTTTGACGATCGCGTGACCGTTGTTCTGACGCTGACGGCTCTCATTCTTCTCCTGTTAGCACCGCTTCTGATTTTCGTTGTGACCCGGGCAGCCAACAGCACCAGCGATAAGAGAAAGGAACTCTGGGATCGTTATCGGTCCTGGATTTGGCTGGCTCTGTTCATCCTCATTCCCATTCTCGCAGGCGCTTTCTGGACGATCCTGGGCGTGGCCACCCTGAGTTTTCTTTGTTATCGCGAGTATGCCCGCATTACCGGCTTGTTTCGGGAACGAACCATCAGTCTCATCGTGGTCATCGGGATTCTCTTCATCACTTTCGCCGCGCTGGATAATTGGTATCGACTCTTTGTTGCATTGTTTCCCCTGACCGTCGCGTTGATTGCCACAGGTGGCTTGATTCCGGATCAACCGAAGGGCTACATCCAGCGCGTCGGTCTGGGTGTGCTCGGGTTCGCTCTCTTCGGAAGCGCGCTCGGTAATCTCGGCTACATGGCGAACGATTGGAATTATCGGCCGATCCTTTTGCTGATCATCTTCGCCGTGGAGCTCAATGACATCTTTGCTTACATCTGTGGCTATTTATTCGGTCATCGAAAATTTGTCCCCAACACCAGCCCGAACAAAACAGTCGCCGGGGCGCTCGGCGCAATCGTGCTGACTACGCCACTCTTTGCGCTCGGCGCGCATTTTGTCTGGTTCGGCACGGCGCTCGACACGCCTGTCCGCTTGCTGGGCCTCGGCGTCATCGTCAGCGTGGTTGGGCAATTCGGTGATCTGATGCTTTCCTCCATTAAGCGTGATCTCGGTCTGAAGGACACGGCAAAACTCATTCCCGGGCACGGCGGCATTCTCGACCGGTTCGATAGTCTGATTCTTGTCGCGCCCGCCATGTTTCATTACGTCAATTATTTTGTCGGCTTCGCCGCGGGGCAACCGCAGCAAATTTTTAGTGGATGGGAAATCTAATGGAGCCCTGGAAACTTGAGCCTGCCCGCGACACGGGTCTGACGCCCAGCGAGCGGTTTCGCAGCGTGCGGCGCGAAAGCGGACTTCTCGAAAGCCTCGCGCATCACGTTTGCTTTTCGATGCTGCGAAGTTATTTCGCGATCGCACATCGACTCACGATTATCGGCCGCGACAAGCTGCCGGCGCACGGGCCGTTCGTGCTCGCCGCGAATCATTGCAGTCATCTTGACGCGCTGATTCTTGGAGCCGCCCTAACTCCCCGCCATCGTGAACGCGCTTTCCCCATCGCGGCGGGGGACGTCTTCTTTCAAAGCAATGTGACCAGCACGTTCTCGGCAATCATGCTCAACGCGCTACCAATGTGGCGAAAAAATTGCGGACCGCACGCCCTGGCCGATTTGCGCCGGAAATTACAGGAAGAAAAAGCCATCTTCATCATCTTCCCGGAAGGCGGCCGCAGTCGCACAGGCTCGATGATGCCGTTCAAGCACGGACTCGGGATGCTCGTCGCGCAAACGAATGTGCCCGTTGTTCCTTGCGGTCTCGTTGGAACCTTTGAAGCTCTTCCGCCACATCGAAGGCTACCGCAACCAGTGGCGATCAAGTTGGTTCTCGGAGATGCGCTCCAGTTTGCATCAACAGCCAATGATCGGACCGGCTGGTCGCAGATCGCAGCCCAGGTCGAATCCTCTGTCGGAGATTTAGTTACTCAATCCCGCACTGCGTAATCAGCCAATTTCTGTTCCAAATGCGGTGGAACATGGGCGACGATCACGGCGTCGCTGCCTTCATAGCGCAGCTCCAACACGTGACCGACTCGATGAATCTCGGCAATCAGGGCAGATTCATTCGATGGAACTCGAAAACGCGAGCGCAGCCGCCAGGAACTCAGCGCTTCTTCCAAAGCCCGCACAAGCTTGTTAACTCCTTCTCCCGTGCGCGCGGAGATTGCGACGCTGCCGGGAAAACGTTTCGTGTAAGACTCAGCTAGTTCGCGATTCGGCAAATTATCGATCTTGTTGAAAACGATCAGAGTCTGCTTGCCGAAAGCGTCCAGCTCTTTGATCACGCCATCGACCGCTTCCATCTGCTCGTCCACGCGCGGATGGCTAAGATCGACAATGTGAATGAGCAGATCGGCTTCGCTGACCTCCTCGAGCGTCGCCTTGAACGATTCGATCAGTGTATGGGGAAGTTTTCGTAAGAAACCGACCGTGTCGGTAAGCAGCACCCGCTGTTTATTAGGCAAAACAAAGCTGCGCGTGGTGGGATCGAGCGTCGCAAAGAGTTTGTTCTCGGTCACAACATCGGCGCCGGTAAGCAGATTCAACAGCGTCGATTTGCCAGCGTTTGTGTAGCCCACCACAGCGGCGACGGGCCATTGATGTCTTTTGCGACTTTCGCGCTGTATCGCGCGCGTTTTGCGCACGGCTTCCAGCTCGCGTTCGAGCCGCGCGATCCGTTCCTGCACGCGGCGGCGATCAACTTCCAATTGCGTTTCCCCCGGCCCGCGCGTCCCGATCCCGCCCGTCTGGCGCGACAAGTGATGCCACATTCGGGTGAGACGCGGCAAAAGGTACTGCAATTGCGCCAGCTCGATTTGCAATCGGCCCTCCCGGCTACGGGCGCGCTGCGCGAAAATATCCAGAATCAATTGTGTTCGATCCAGAACCTTGCGCGCGAATAAATTTTCCAGGTTGCGCCCCTGCGCGGGCGAAAGTTCATCATTAAAAATGACGGAGGTCACCCGTTGATTCTGACATGATTCTTTAATGGACTCCGCTTTGCCGCGACCGATGTAGTATGGAGCGGTCGGCTTCTGCAATTTCTGCGTCACGGTATCGACAACCTCGGCGCCCGCGGAGTTCGCGAGCTCGCGCAATTCTTCGAGGGAATCGTGCAAGTCCCACTTCGAGACGCCTTTCTTTTCCAGGCCAATCAGGAGCGCGCGCTCTTGTGTTTTTTGCGGACGCGTTTCAATCATCCCTTGTGCGAACCTCCGAAAGCATCCGGAGCAGGATCCATTTCACGGCTTCGTTGTGACTAAGAAGCGACAAGTTCAGCGGTAAAAAACTAGTTTGCCGCCGAAACCAGGTCAACTGTCTTTTGGCGTAACGGCGGGTCGCTTGCTGAATCTGAGCGATACATTGCAAGAGCGACATCCTTCCTTCGAGCAGTTCGCGAATCTCACGCAAACCGATCATCTGCGACGCAGTCGCGCTCGTTGCCCCGGCGGCGCGCACTTCTTCGATCACCCCATGTTCGAACATTGCTTCCACCCGCTGATTGATTCGGGCATAAAGCTCCTCGCGGCCGCGAAAAACAAACACACCTGTAGCCGGGATCGGCGATCCCGGCAGGCCGGGGTCATCCCGACGTCTCGGGACTACAACTTCCGAGGCAGGTTTCCCAGTGAGTAAACAAATTTCAAGAGCGCGCACGAGGCGACGGCGATTTTTTGTGTCGATCTTCCGCGCCGCTTCCGGATCGCGTTTCAGCAATTGCAAGCGCAATTCGTCCAAGCTCATCGCGTTCAATTTTTCGCGCAGCTTTGGATCAGCCCCGGGCAGAGGCGCCAGCCCGTGGGTGAGCGCCTTGATATAAAGTCCGCTTCCTCCAAGAATGATCGCGAGTCTGCCGCGTGAATTAATTTCATTAATGGCGTGTGTCGCGGCGCGGCGATATTTTTCCGCATTCACCTCTTCGTAGAGCGGCATCGTGCCGATCAGGTGATGCGGCGCGTTCGCAAGCGTTGAAGCATCCGGCTTTGCCGTCAGCAGATCGAGGCCGCAATAAATTTGAAACGCGTCCGCGCTGATAATTTCCGCGTTTACCTCGCGCGCAACGTCGGCCCCCAGCTCAGACTTCCCGGTTGCAGTTGGGCCGACGATAAAGAACGCACGCCTCATCAATTAGACCGAGCGGCGCCCTATCTTTCACGCGCGGCCTTGACGATTTGGACGAAGCTGCGCGGGTCCAGGCTGGCGCCGCCGACGAGTGCGCCGTCGATATCCGGCTGGCTCATAAGTTCGCGCGCGTTCTCTGGTTTCACGCTGCCGCCGTACTGAATGCGTACTCGCTCGGCGGTTGCGTCGTCGGCCACCTCGCCCAAAATGTGGCGCACAAAAGCGTGCGCTTCCTGCGCTTGATCAGGCGTGGCATTGCGCCCGGTGCCGATCGCCCAGACCGGCTCGTACGCGATCACCGTTTCCTGTAATTCTTTTGGACTCAGACCGGCGAGACTGCCGCGCATTTGGATTGCCAGTATTTTTTCCACATTCCCCTTGTCGCGCTGCTCGAGTGTTTCTCCGATGCAAACAATCGGACGCAGTGTTGCCTCGTGCGCGGCGCGCACTTTGCGATTGACGATTTCGTCAGTCTCGCCAAACAAAGTACGGCGTTCGCTATGTCCGAGCACGACGTAGTGCACAAATAAATCTCGCAACAGCGGACCGCTGATCTCGCCGGTAAAAGGGCCGTTCTTCTCCCAATACATGTTTTGCGCGCCCACCTTAATGTTCTGCGCTCTGCCAAGCGCTTCCATCACTTTCGCAATTGCTGTGAACGGCGGCACGATGACCACTTCCACATCGGTGATCTCATCCAGATCCAAGAGCATTGACTCGATGAATCGTGCCGCCTCGGCCTGAGTCATGTTCATTTTCCAATTGGCGGCTACGATTTTCTTTCTCATCTCATCCAATTGTCATTCCGAGCGAAGCGAGGAACCTCCCGGCTTATCGAGGGCGTGGCAAATCTCTCACAACTTGTGAGATCCCTCGTTACACTCGGGATGACAAACTGCGCGGGTACGATTTTTTTGGCGCATCAATTTTTATCCGTTAGTGCGGCGACACCGGGCAATTCTTTGCCTTCCAGTAATTCCAGCGATGCGCCGCCGCCGGTGGAAATAAACGTCATTTTGCCGGCAAGCCCAGCCTGTTTGACCGCCGTCACTGAGTCGCCGCCGCCGATGATCGTCGTCGCTCCCGACTGCGCCAGTGCTTCCGCGATTGCGATCGTCCCTTCGCCGAACTCAGGAATTTCGAAGACACCCATTGGTCCGTTCCACAAAATTGTTTCAGCCTTGGCGATTTCCTCCTGGTAAAGCGCGATCGTCGCCGCGCCGATATCGACTGCCTGCCATCCATCACTGATTCCGTGCTGCGGCGAGAGGCGGCTCGTGTTTCGCATGGACGCGCCGGCTTGGATTTCATCCGCTTCCACGACGTCGATCGGGAGCAAAAATTTTACTCCGCGTTCCTTCGCCAAATCGAGAAGTTCGCGCGCAAGATCGACCTTGTCGGATTCGACCCGGCTTGCCCCGACGGGAATTCCCTGCGCTTTTAAGAAGGTGTTCGCCATGGCGCCACCGATCAGAATGACGTCCGCCTTTCCCATCAGCGCTTTTAGAACGCCGATCTTATCGGAGACCTTGGCTCCGCCTAAAATAACGACGAACGGCCTGGCCGGGTTCTCAAGGCCCTCGCGCAAATGTTTCAGCTCTTTCTCCATCAAAAAACCCATCGCCGATTGCTCCACGAATTTCGTGATGCCCACGGTGGATGCATGTGCCCGGTGCGCGGCGCCAAACGCGTCGTTAACGTAAAGATCGCCCAAATCGGCAAGTCCTTTGGCAAACTCCGGATCGTTTGCCTCTTCGCCCGGCTGGAAGCGGACGTTCTCCAGCAGAGCAGCGTCGCCGTTCTCCATGTGTTCAATAATTTTGGCGGGAACCTCTCCGATAGTGTCGTGACTGAAAATGACCGGTTGATGGATGAGCGAGTGCAAATACTCGCCGATCGGTCTAAGTGAATATTTTTCCACCGGCTTTCCTTTCGGCCGGCCAAAATGCGACATTAAAATGGTTTTCGCGCCGTGCTCGCGCAGGTAGTTGATCGTCGGCAAGCTCTCCCGGATTCGCGTGTCATCAGTAACGCGAGTTTTGCCGCCGCGCACTTCTGTTGGCACATTGAAGTCCACCCGAACCAGAACGCGTTTCCCGCGCACGTCGAGATCGCGGAGTGAAAGTTTCGCCATTGTCTACTCGTGCTCCTGCTCGTGATGGTAATTGTTACGAGCCGCTATTCTCCCAGCAGTTCCATTAGTTCCACGCAGCGATTGCTGTAGCCCCACTCGTTATCGTACCAGCCCACGACTTTCACAAAGCGGTTACCAAGCATGAGCGTCAACTGGCTGTCGAAAATGCAGGAGTGCGGATTGCCAACGATGTCCGCGGACACAAGCGGTTCGTCACTGTATTCGAGGACGCCTTTATAGCTTTGGGCTGATGCAGCTTCCTTGAACGCAGCATTGACGGCGTCAACTGTCGCGTCTTTGTCGAGCACCGCGGTGAAATCCGTGACCGATCCATCCGGCGTCGGCACGCGGAAGGCGCCGCCGTTCAATTTCCCTTTCAATTCTGGAATCACTTCGCCGATCGCCTTGGCCGCGCCGGTTGTGGAAGGAATGATGTTGATCGCCGCGGCGCGCGCGCGCCTCAAATCTTTGTGCGGAAAATCGAGTATGCGCTGGTCGTTTGTATAACTGTGGATCGTGCTCATGAACCCGTGCGCGACGCCGAATTTGTCGTTCACGACCTTGGCCATGGGCGCGAGACAATTCGTCGTGCAGCTCGCGTTGGAAACGATTTTGTGTTTCCCAGGGTCGAAGACGTTGTCGTTGACGCCGACGCAAATCGTCACGTCCGGATCTTTTGCAGGCGCGCTGATGAGCACACGCTTTGCGCCCGCCTTGCTCAGGTGCAGCTCGGCCTTCCCGCGGCTGGTGAACAACCCGGTCGATTCCAGCACCACATCGACCTCCAGTTTTTTCCACGGCAAGTTCGCTGGATCGCGCTCCTTCAGGATTCTAATTTTGTGACCACGCACGATGATGTTTTCCTCATCGTAACCGATCTCGCCGTCGAATTTGCCATGCACCGAATCCCATTTGAGGAGATGGGCCAGGGTGTGCGTGTCAGTGAGATCGTTGATCGCGAGAACGCGCTCGACTTGTTTTTGTGACATGGCGCGAAGGACATTGCGCCCGATGCGCCCGAAACCGTTGATAGCGTAATTTGCCATAGTAAGATCGAATAGTTTGAGAGTTGAATCGTTAAACCGAAAACGCCCAACGCTCAACGTTCAACTCAGAATCATTGAGCGTTGGACGTTCGGCGCTTGTCGCGCCGTAGCCTTGCGGAGGCGGATTGGGTGTTAGACGTTTTCTCAATGAAGCGCGCTATCGTAGCGTTCCTGGCCATCTCGTCGACCGTGCTCGCGCAAGTGGCCTCTGCTGCCGAAATGAAAACCATTCTCGTCTTCGGCGACAGTTTATCGGACGGCTTCATGCTCCAACGAACCGAAGCCTATCCGGCTTTACTTGCAAAGAAGCTGCACGCCGCCGGCCTGAACTTTCAAGTGACCAACGCGAGCGCAGCCGGCGGCACCACCGAAGGCGGCTTGGACCGGTTGCCTCCCCACTTGAAACACAGAATCGATATCTTCATTTTGGAACTTGGAATCAACGATGCCTTCCGTGGCCTGCCGGTCGATCAAATCCAAAACAATCTTCAGCAGATCATCGACAACGTGAAAGCGCGAAACCCGAATGTGCGCGTTGTGATCGCAGGAATGCAGTTGCCCAATTACGGAGCGGAGGACTATGTGTCGGCGTTTGGCAAAATGTTCAGTGATCTGGCGACGAAGAACAACACCGCTCTAATTCCGTACCTGCTGCAAGGTGTGGCAGGCGATCCCTCATTGAATTTACCGGATGGCATCCATCCCAACGCCGCCGGGCAAAAAATTCTTGCCGAAAACGTCTGGCGCGTGCTCGAACCAATCGCTCGCGAGCTTGCAGTCATCCCGAGCCCAAGCGAGGGACCTCACCGATGATCCTCGATCACACAGGTAAGCTTGTGTGATCCACAGTCGAGCGTGAGATCCTTCACTTTGTTCAGGATGACAGCATGCAACAGGCGACCGCTGCGCGTCTGTCGCACGTTAGATAAGTAAAATAAGAAACGATGGACCCCGCACGACCAAGCGATCCTGATCCAGCCGATCCCTTTTTCCCGGAACGCGCCGATCACGCGATCCTGGAAACCATCGAAATCGCTACCGAAGGCGAGAGTCACCATCAGGCTGTGCGAAAGCTGCGCGGGCCGCTCATGAAAATTAAAGGCGTGCACGATGTGAGAGTTGATCTTGTGCACGAGCGCGTGATTGTCACGTTCGATGCACGCAAAACGCATCCGCCCGATCTTCACGACGCAATATTGAAGAGCGGTTACAAACCCGGGCCGCGGGCGGAGTGAAGAATGTGGGAGTGGCCTTGGCGCCGCGGCAGTCGGGACACCAAGGTCCCTCCCACCTTTGTTACACAGCCGGTTGTTGCTGCGTCAGGCAATGAAATGTGCCTAGCCCCCAGATTAATTCGCGGCAATCGATCCCGATAACGCGGCGCTGCGGAAAGCATTCGCGCAGGATGGATAATGCAGCCTCGTCGGCAGGATCGGCGAATGTGGGCACAAGCACGCAAGTATTTGCGATGTAGAAGTTCGCGTAGCTCGCCGGTAACCGCAGCCCTTCGCGCACGATCTTCTTCGGCATCGGCAGCGTAATGATGTCGATCCCTTGCTCGCGACGACTGTCGGAGTTGCGACCAGCGATTTTGATCTCGCGCAGACGCACGAGATTTTCCTGGAGCGGCGCGTAATTTTCGTCGTCGCGATTTTCTTCAACGACAGTCACGACGGTTCGTTCTGAGACAAAACGCGCGAGATCGTCGATGTGGCCATCGGTGTCGTCGCCGGCAATGCCGGCGCCGAGCCAGAGAATTTCGCGCACGCCGAGAAAATCCCGGAGCCGCTGTTCGATTTCTTCGCGGCGCAAATTCGGATTGCGATTGGGATTAAGCAGACATGATTCGGTCGTGAGCAGCGCGCCAGCGCCATTCACATCGATCGCGCCGCCTTCCAAAATCATGCGCGGATAAAAAATCGGGACATTGAGGATTTGCGCGAGATGCGTCGGCACAACTTCATCGAGATCGAACGGCGGATATTTGTTTCCCCAAGCGTTGTAATCCCAATCAACAATTGCGAGTTTCGGATCGATCCGCTCCGCGCCCGAAGGGCAGCCGGTTCCTTGAACCGGCTGGATCGCCCACCCCCTTCCGCGAGTATCGTTGCTCCTCTCGGGTGGCTGCACTTGAAGGGGCTGCCCGCCGGAGACGGGTGTGGCGAGAGCGCGTGTGAGAAAAACCGGTCCGTGATCGCGACACCACGGTTCGTTTGTGGGAATAGAATGAAACGAGATTCGTTCCATCGGTAACCCGCGCAGAACGTCCCGGGCCTCGGATTCATGCGCGTCATTGCAAACATTGATACAGACCTGTTCCGATTCGATCAGCGCTTCGATCATTGCCCGCAACGCCGGCATGACCCGGTCGAATGAATCGGGAAAACTGATCCCCTCGCGTCGCGGCCAAGAGAGCCACGTGGCCGCGTGCGGTTCCCATTCCGCTGGCATGCGATAGCCGAGCGCCGCTGGAGCTTGTGCGGTCATCGGACAAACGTCCAACGCCGAACGCTCAACGTCCAACGCCCAATTGCCAGATCTCGACCGCTAAGGCGTTCGGACAGACGCAGGTTTGTAGATTGCGCCGACAATTGCGCCCACGATTACCATTTCGATCAGGCCGCTCACGCTCCCGTAAAGGATCAACTTTCCGGGAAGCGGTTGCACTGCGTAAATGACGAGACGCATACCGATCGCTGCAATTTCAAGCAGGACACCAAGCCGAATGCCCGCCATCACGCCGCCGCCGGCGAAACCGCTCGCATAGATCATTACGAACGCAAGAATGATGAGTGCCTGGCCGATAATGATCCAGTGAAACAAGCTCTTCGTTTCATCTTTCGGTCGCCACAAATTTGGTGCTTGCGTGTAAACATCTTGAAGAACGCCGCCAAGCAGCCATCCCCATAAGAATATGAAAACGTACGCGGCGATGAATGCGAAGATGAATCGCTTCATAAATTTAAGTCTGAAGTTAGGATCTAACTAGTCGCCGGTGGGCTGGGCTTATAAATCGCGCCAACGAGTGCGCCGGCAATCGCGAATTGGATCACGCCGCCCACGATCCAGCCACAAAGGATTTTGGTCGTCAATGGCTCCACTGCGAACGAGATCACATGCGGCCCTGCATATACTAATCCCACTAGAATCCCCAGTGTTGCGCTGGCGCCTGCGCCGCCGGCGGGAATGAAGCGGACACAAAGCATGGTGAAAAAGAATGCCATGACGATATGACCCAAAATCAGCCATGGAAAATCAGGTTTGGTCCGAAAAAGCGCCTGCACTTCTTGATGCGCGCCGCTCATTAGCGTGCCGTACCAAAGGAAGCCAAACACGAAGAGGAAAATGAAGGCTCCGATGAATGCGGTGAAGAATTTTTGCCAGTTCATAATTTCTTTCTGTTGAGGTTTTTGTTGAATTCCATCACACCCGGAAACTTTCGTCGCAAAACCGCCTTCCGTTGTCCATCTAAAAATTGTATTGCTAAAGACAGGGAACGCCGCCTTCTCATCCGTCGTGGCTTCCTGAGCGCTAACAAGTCGTCGCTCGCTGGTTTGCTTCAATGTGCAATCCAAGTTCGCGCAAGAGAGCAACATCGACATCAGCCGCGGGATTTTTTGCGGTAAGAAGTTTGTCGCCGTAAAAAATCGAATTCGCGCCGGCAAAAAAGCAGAGTGCCTGACCTTCGCGCGACAGCTTGGTGCGTCCTGCGGCGAGGCGAACGCGGGCCTTCGGCAGCGCGATGCGCGTGACAGCAATCAGCCTCACCAACTCGAAAATATCGACGGGCGGTCGATCGGCCAGCGGCGTGCCCAGCATCGGCATCAAACAATGCTGATGATACAGCGCGCTGAGTTCGGCAAACTTCATCGCAACGCGCGACGTTCAATCGCCAATCGAAAATCGGCAATCAAAAATTAATTAACCCACTTGCCGCCTTCGGAAATGAGGATCGGCAGCTCTTCCATCATGAACTGCGTTTTTCCGATTGCACCGATCATGTGCGTGCCGGTGGCACGATACCACTTCTTCGACATGCTCTCGCCGGTATGGCAGCCCCAGCTCCTCACGTAGGCGCCGTGCGCGAAATCGCGCCGGTCAATCCTGGTCAGCTCGTTTTCGTGCAGCCACGCTTTGCATGCGCTGTCGATGAAATTGCTGTAATCGAACATGAAACAGGCGCGATTCGAGTGCCCGAAATATTCAAAGCCGGTAATCTTCACCTGGTTTCGTGGTTGGCCGTTGTTCAGGTAGTTGAACACCTCCGAGCCGGCATTGAACCAAACAAGTTTCAGATTGAATTTTTCGCGCACCGTATCGATCAAGGCGATCAGGTCCTGATTTTCTTGTTTTGCCCGATCGATGTAGCCCTGCTTATAAACCAGCCAGGTAATCTGCTGGTCTGGGCCAAGCTGTGTGCGCAACTGTTCCGTGCGCAAACGCGCGGCGCGCACAAAGTTCGCCCACCAATGATCGTGCGGATAAAGCTTGTATTTTTCCCATTGATACAAGGAAGGCCCACCGACCACGACGATGTATTCGCCGTTGGCAGCGAGAGCGCTGCCCGCCACCACCAGCAACAGTAAAAGCAACAAAGAGAGCCGACGAATACCACCCATAAGCAGGAGCACTATTTACGCGCAGCGCGAAGCTGCGCAAGCGGCAGCCGCTTCGCTGTGCGAAGCGAACCCTGACGCTTCTAAACACGTCCGGTGTGCGCCGCCCACAGGGCGGCGGCTACAGCAGTTCGACTTCATCACGAAACAAGTCCTCCCAAGTTTGGCGTCTCCGAACCAACGAGACTTTGTCGCCGCGAACCAGTGCTTCCGCTGGCAAGGGACGCGAATTGTAATTCGACGCCATCACAAATCCGTAAGCACCCGCGCTCATAATCGCCAGCAAATCCTCTTCATGCAGTTCTGGCATCTCGCGATCGAGTGCGAAAAAATCGCCCGATTCGCACACCGGCCCAACGATGTCGATCTTCTCTGTCTTATTCTTACTCGTGCTCGCTTGCCTCGCCGTAGCGGCGCGAAGGCGGGTGCTCGTAATCGGCTCCTTCACCGGCACGATCTCGTGATAGCTGTGATAGAGCGCCGGCCGAATCAGATCGTTCATGCCAGCATCGACAATCGCGAATTTTTTCTCGGCGGTGTGTTTGATGTAACGGACTCGGGTGAGCAAAACACCCGCGTTGCCGACAAGAAAACGACCAGGCTCAACCAGGATCCGAATGCCCAGGTCAGACAACGGTGGCACAATCGCCTCCGCGTAATCGCGGATACTAAACGCGGATCCCGCGCATGCGGGACCGTGGTCGTGCCACCATTTGCCTGATCCGCTCTCCAGTGCGCGTCGGTAAATGATTCCCATGCCACCGCCGATGCTGAAAAACTTGATCCCGTATTTGGATTTTAACTGACGAACGATAGGCGCCACTTTCCTAATGGCGCTGGCGAACGGCTCAGCCTCGGTGATTTGCGAACCAATATGCATTTGCACGCCGACGATCTCGATGTTGCGCATTTTCGCTGCGCGTTCGTAAACGGCGGGAAGCTGGTCAAGCGCGATGCCGAACTTGTTCTCGCGTGAGCCGGTCGAAACGTACTCGTGCGTGTGTGGATCGACATCGGGGTTGGCACGTAATGCGATCGGCGCGCGCTGGCTTTTAGCGCTTGCGATCCGATCGATGTAATCCAGCTCCACTTCACTCTCGACATTGAAGCTGTAAACGCCTTGCTCGAGCGCGAACTCGATTTCCTCACGCGATTTGCCGACCCCGGCGAACGTGCAACGCGCTGGAGCGCCCCCGGCTGCTATCACGCGATAAAGCTCGCCGCCGGAAACGATGTCGAACCCCGCGTCCGCGTCTGCGAGCAACTTCAGGATTGCGCGATTCGAGTTCGCTTTGACCGCGTAACAAATCAGGTGATCCAGCGGTGCGAGCGCCGCGTCGAGGCGCGTGTAGTGATCGAGGATGGTCTCGGTGCTGTAAACGTAAAGTGGCGTGCCAAATTTCTCCGCCACGCGCGCAAGATCGACATCTTCGCAGTGCAGCTTGCCGTCGCGATAACGAAAAAAATGCACCAGTGACTGTGCCGCTTCGCTACGCGAAGCGCAACGCAACACGTTAGCCAAGGACTCTCAAGCCAATATTCAGAAGCGCGATCAATGCGACGCCCACCGAAAAGCTTGTCAGAACAAGCTTCCTTCCATGCTTCAACATTTCTCCGAGAACCGCGTGCACCGCCAGATAGATGAACCCGCCACCCACGTGCGCCATGATTAAGCCGAGCCAAAAGGTCGAAATGTTCGCCAGGAAAAAATAGCCGATCACCCCGCCGAGCAGCGTGGTCGCTTCAACCGCGGTAACCCACCCAAGCGCAGCGCTGCGATGCAATCCAGCGCCGATCAAAAGACTGCCGAGTGCAAGGCCTTCGGGAACCTTGTGAATGCAGAGAGCGGAGAACAGTGACCATTTCGTCGCATCCATCGCCGGAATTTCCCCTTGAATCCCCAAGGCTAACCCGTCGGTCGTACTATGAATCGCCAGTGCGATAATTAGCGCTGTAGCGATTTCACTAAAATGTCGCGTTGCATCCGCGTCAAAGTGGCTGGCGGCGCAAGCGGGGCAAACATGATGGACATGTTTGCTGATGAAGAAAAACAGCGCATATCCAGTGGCCAGCCCCAGTATGACACCCCACCACGGACAGGCGCCCAAACTTTCGGGCAAGATGGCAAAGAGCGTGACGCCCAGAAGGGTTCCGGCTGCGAAACTAATCAGCGCACAAAGCGGCTTGTGCTCCAACCGCAGAGACGTGCTGACGGCTCCGCCGGCAAGGGCGAAAACGTAAGCCGCGACGACCTGCCAGAGTGCGTTGGCCATTCAGGAACTCGCGACCGATTTGTGATCTTCGCGGCAGTGTTGCGTCTCGATGGTGACGTGAACCAGTTCGTTGTGCCCCCTGAGCAACGCCCGATAGGCATCGCAGCTCTTCGGCTCGTGTGCCACCACAGAGATCATTGCCGCAAATTTCCCAATGCCGACCTGCCAGACGTGCAGATCGCTCACGAGTGAATCGCCATCGCTCTCCACAGCTCGGCGAATTTGGTCGGGCAAATCAGAAGACGCAGGTGTGCGATCGAGCAAGATGCCGCTGGTATCCCGCAAAAGTGTGTAAGCCCACGAGAAAACAACGCCGCTTCCGACAACTCCTACAACCGGATCGAGCCACGCCCAACCGAAGAACTTGCCGCCGGTTAACGCCATAATCGCCAGCACCGAAGTAAATGCGTCGGCCAGCACATGCAGGTACGCAGCGCGCAAATTTAAATCTTCACGATGAGAGCTCCCACCGCCGCTTTCGCGATGCCGATCGGCGAGCAGGACGGCGCAACCCAGGTTTACCAGCAGCCCAACGCAAGCAATCCCGATTGCCTCGTTAAAATGAATTTCAAGTGGAACAAACAGCCGGTGGACAGATTCCCCTGCCATCAAGAGCGCCACAATAGAGAGCACCACGGCGCTGGTAAACCCACCAAGCACCCCAATTTTTCCCGTGCCGAAACTGAATCGCGCGTTCGCGGCATT
>QHNK01000090.1 GCA_003218415.1 Verrucomicrobiota bacterium
AGAAATTCTGGGCAGATCTCCGCAAGAGATTGCCAAGCTTGCCGCAGCAAACGGCGCTTGGGCGCGACGCTTATATTTGGTTTTTGCGAAACGTGGCGCTAATGCCGTTCACACCAGAAGAACTGTTCGCGATGGGACGACAGGAATGGAATCGCGCGGTCGCGTTCGAAAGTTATGAGAAGAACCGAAACAAAGATGTGCCGTCGCTGAAAATTGCCGACAACATCGACAATTGGATCAAAGACGCAGCGGAAAAGGAATTATCGATCCGCAAATTTTTGGTTGAGCGCGGCATCCTCAGCGTTCCCGATTGGATTCAGCATTATACATTGCGACCAATGCCGGAGTATTTGCGCGCGCTCGAATTCGGCGAAAACGACGACTTCACATCGCCGTCGCGCTTAAAAGAAAACTGCATTCGCTACGTGCCCAAGCCTTCAGAAAAGCTCGGTTACTTCTGGCGCGCAACCGCGCAAGATCCGCGACCGATCATCGTGCACGAAGGAATTCCGGGCCATTACTTCCATCTTTGCCTTTCCTGGAAACACGAAGACCCAATCCGGCGGCACTTTTATGATTCGGGCCCGAACGAAGGCATTGGATTTTATTCCGAGGAAATGATGCTGCAGGCGGGACTGTTCGACGACAGTCCGCACACGCGCGAGATCATTTACAATTTCATGCGGCTGCGCGCGCTCCGCGTAGAAGTGGACGTGAAACTCGCGCTCGGCGAATTCACGCTCGAGCAAGCCGCGAAATACCTCGAAGAAAAAGTGCCGATGGATTCACAGACCGCGCGCCAGGAAGCGATCGCCTTTTCCACTGGTCCTGGCCAGGCCATCACCTATCAGATCGGCAAACTCCAAATTCTGAAATTTCTCGCCGATGCGCGCATGCAACAAGGCGAAAAATTCAATCTCCGTGCCTTCCATGATTTCCTCTGGAAAAACGGCAACGTGCCCATTGCGTTGCAACGATGGGAATTCTTAGGCACACAATGAACGGTGCGTCCAACATCCTCTACAAATATCTCGATCCTTGCGGGATCAAAGCGTTGCAAACAATGATGCTCCACGCATCGGATCCCGCTTCATTCAATGATCCGTTTGAAGTGCGACCGGCGTTTGACCAAGAACGGCACGACTATTTTGCAAAGACGCACGAAGCATTTCACGCGCAGTTCGGCAGCGAATACTCATTGCTTGGTAATCAAAGTATGGTCGGAATGCCAACCGAAGATGCAGTTGATTTTGGTGAGCATTTAAACCTGCGTTTCCGGCGCGACCTTAGCAGGCGCTTTCGCGTGCTCTGCCTGAGCCGCGATCCCGCAAACGTGCTGATGTGGGGCCATTATACAAAGTCACATCAAGGATTGGTTATCGGCATTGACACAAGTGTTACGAGATTTCCGCAGGGCCTATATCAAGGCGGACAACCAATCAATTATTTGGAGGATCGCTCTAGTACACAACTGCCGGTCGCCTACTACAAAGGAACCAGTGTTGAGAAATACGATGTGTTCGGAAACATCGTTAACAATCCTAATGAACTCGTCGGGATTGGAAGCGGCTTAGTGATCCCGTTTTCGGAATATCATGAGCAAGTCGAGGGTGTGATGAAAACCGCTCTAACGACGAAAGCGCGCGATTGGAGATACGAAGAAGAAGTCAGATTTGTTTACGAGCTGCCTGACCATAATAATCAGCTGAGCAAAATTGATGGTCGTTACTTCATTCAAATTCCGCTGGATGCCTTACGAGAAATCATAATCGGCTTTCGCGCATCCGCTAACTTAGCTAAAGGAGTAGTTGCATTGTTTCGTGAAAATCGAATCGGAAATCCAAAGTTATTCTTTGGTGGCTGCCATCCAAATCGCTACGAGGTTCAAAAACACGAGGCTGAACCACAGTACCTAATAGATTATTTTACAACTGTTCGACCGAGTTTGGAATAATCAAATTTCGTCCGAGCTCGGATCAATGCCCGTACGCTTGATGCACGCGCTTCCCATCCAGTGAAATCCGCGTAATCGGCGGTTGAATTAATTCCGGCGGTCGTAGACGGCCGCTACAGCGCAATGTCGATCCTAATCGGCGATTTCGAGGCCCATCTGGCGCGCGGTGCCGGCGATGATGCGGAAAGCGGCTTCGTCGTCGCGGGCGTTTAGGTCTTTGCGCTTGGTGTTCACGATGTCCATGACTTGTTTGCGCGTGACTTTGCCGACTTTCGTTTTGTTAGGCTCTTTTGAACCGGCCGCGATGTTGGCTGCTTTCTTCAAAAGCACCGCAGCAGGCGGACTCTTGGTGATGAACGTGAACGATTTGTCTTTGTACACCGTGATCACGACCGGGAGAATGTCGCCGGCTTGTTTCTGGGTTGCGGCGTTAAACTCCTTGCAGAACGCCATGATATTTACGCCGCGCGGGCCTAGCGCAGTTCCAACCGGAGGCGCCGGGTTAGCCTGTCCGGCGGGAATCTGAAGTTTGATCTCTGCTACTTTTTCTTTTGCTGCCATTGTGTGATTTCTATTTTGAAATGATCCCGCCATCGCGGGAGACTTCGCTTGGAATGCCAATTATCCGCGCTCGACCTGCCAGTATTCCAGTTCCACCGGCGTGGCGCGACCAAAAATGGTGACCGAGACGCGCAGCTTGCCGCGCTCGGGATCGATCTCTTCGACGATACCAGTCTGATTTTGGAACGGGCCATCGGCGACTTTCACCGATTCGCCCACTTCGAAGCTCACTTTCGGTTTCACCTTTTCTTCGCGCTCTTTCATTTGCGCCAACATGCTGTCCACTTCCGATTGTCGCATCGGGATCGGTTTGTCCTTCGTTCCGGCAAACCCGATCACGCCCGGTGTGTCGCGGATGAAATACCACGTGCGCCCGACCACCTGATTATTTTCGTCGAGTAACTGCATGTTAACGATCAGATAGCCGGGAAAAAATTTCCGCGTCGTCTCGCTCTTTTTCCCTTTCTTGATTTCCGAGACGCGCTCCGTCGGAACCAGCACATCGTAAATCAAGTCGCCCATTTCCTCTGTCTTGACGCGTTTCAAGATGTTCTCGCGCACCTTGTTTTCCTGGCCGGAAAGCACGTGCACGACGTACCATTGATCTTTGCCTGCGAGTGTCTGTGCCATAAATCAGTGTAGTCGGGTGAAGAAATGGACGAAATTAACGAGGGCAAAATCGAAGAACGCGACGCACCCACCTAGCAGTATCATCGAGATGACAACCACAACGGTCGAGTCACTCAGTTCCTTGTAACGGCGGAACCCTTTCTCCTTCGGGTCCCACGGCCACGAACATTTCTGCAGCTCGACTTTTACTTCGCTGAGGAAGTTTTTGATTTTGGTAATCATTTCAAAGTTCCAAAGAAACGTCCAACATCCAACGCCCAACGTCCAATTAGCTTACAACTCCGTTCGATGTTCAGCGTTCGATGTTTCAGGGTTCGGCGTTCGCAGCGCATTCAACACGCCAGGAGGGACTCGAACCCCCAACCGACGGTTTTGGAGACCGCTACTCTACCAATTGAGCTACTGGCGTATCTGTAATTGTCATTCTGAGCGAAGCGCAGCGGAGCCGAAGAATCTCTCGAATCACCAAATCAGAGATGTCTCCAGACCTTCGCATAAAGCTACGGCTTGGCAGGCGACTTCGCTCGACATGTGACAACAATTTAATCCAGAATCTCGCTCACGCGACCCGCGCCGACGGTTTTGCCGCCTTCGCGAATGGCGAAGCGAATCGTCTTTTCCATCGCAATCGGCGTGATCAACTCCACTTCGATTGAGATGTTATCTCCGGGCATGACCATTTCCACGCCTTCAGGCAGTTTCACCGTGCCGGTAACGTCCGTGGTGCGGAAGTAAAACTGTGGCCGGTAATTGCTGAAGAACGGAGTGTGACGTCCGCCCTCCTCTTTGCTCAGCACGTAAACTTCCGCCTTAAACTTCTTGTGCGGCGTAATGGAGCCCGGCTTCGCGATGACCTGGCCACGCTCTACCTCCTCCTTCTTCAAGCCTCGCAACAAAACGCCGACGTTATCGCCCGCGCGTGCTTCATCGAGAAGTTTACGGAACATTTCGATATCGGTCGCCACGGTCTTGGCGGTCGGACGAATTCCGACTAGCTCGACTTCCCCCATTTTCTTGAGCACGCCGCGCTCGACACGACCCGTGGCCACGGTGCCGCGGCCT
>QHNK01000091.1 GCA_003218415.1 Verrucomicrobiota bacterium
CGGCAGCGGCTGAACCGTCGCCGTCGCCGGACGGCCCATGACATGAGGCGCAATGTTTTGTATAAAGTTTTTGCCCTTCAGCCGTAGAGGTCTGACTTGCAGCAAGCGGATTTTTCTTAGTGGCCTCGGTCGCAGGCGCCTGCCATTTTTTTCCTGCTGTCGGATTGGCCGCGGCGGCTCCGCCAAACAACAAACCGAAAGCTATTAGGAGAGCGGTGATTATCGCCTTCATACCGCCTAGAATCGAACTGAGCTTGTCTATGCAGCGCATGTGGAAGGTAACACCGTTGTTACCTTCGCAGACCTCTCTTCAGGAAGATGACTACGGCTCCTGTTTAACGTTGGTGCGCCGGTGGTGGCGACTCGAACCGGAACTCTTTGTGCCGAACATGGCCGCCCGCGTAAGCGATCCAACTGCCGATGGCCAGTGTTGCAATCGCCATGATTAATGTGGCAACCGATAAGGGGCCTGAACCGCGCGGCCATTTCGCGGCCGCAATGATTGCACTGAGAGCAAGGCCGGCCAGGACATAAAATATGGCGATGAATCTCTCACTGCGGGCCAGGTGCTCGTCCAGCCATTGCTCACCGACTGGATCCGCTACACCCTTGATGCGGTCGTAAGCTGCTTCTCCGTAAAGGTAGGTCGGCCACGCCGATAAACTGGTCAACAAGACCAGGGTGAGCGCAGTAACAAGGGCAACCCTATTGCGCGCCACCAGTGCAATAACCAGCACCACTATCGCAACAGCCAGGCCGTAAACTGGTAATGGATTAATCAGGACGTGCATATACTCGGGTCGGCTCAGATGTTCCTTAAGCGTGCTCCAAGAATTCATTTGTTCAGACCCCCTATTGACTCGCTGCAAGCGTTCGGAGGTAAAGATCGACGACGCCCGGACCGTCGCCGTGCCCGTTCTTTCCATGACACGTGGCGCAATGTTTGAGATAGATCTTCTGGCCCGCGAGGATGGAAGCCTCTGTTGGCGCGATCGGATTCTTCTTCGCTGCGCTGGTCGTGGGCGTGACCCACTGTTCAGAGATTGAATCTGCGTCGGCCCTGCAATCACGCCAGGAGGCGGACGCAGCAAGCATACAAACAATGGTGGCTAATTGACAAATCTGCAAGATCCTCATCAGCTACGTCCCGGGTTGGTCTAAGATTCCCTAAGCTGGCACTGTGATGAGCACGAGAATCCAAGAGTAACACCGCTGTTACCTTGCACCTCGTGGGAGTAATGACTCAGGGCCTGGCTTCCCTGCTATCTGCAAGTTCGCGACGGAAGCAGCTCGAATTCACGGTGCTTCGCTGATCATGTAACCGACGTGGCGCACCGTATGGATCAGCAGAGGATCGCCAATTTTTTTTCGCAGTCGTCCGATGAAAACCTCTACCAGCTTGGTGTCATATTCGTGCGCGTGTTCCCATACACGTTCGCACAGTTCGGTGCGCGTGAAGACGCGGGCAGGTTCCCGCATCAGCACCTTTAACAACATCAGTTCGCGCGCAGACAATTCAATTCGGCGCGAGCCCCGATAGACCTGATGGTTGACAAGATCCAGTGCGAGATCGCCAACTCGAAGGCTAAGTGCCGGTTCTTCCGGATAACGTCGGCCAAGAGCGTTTACGCGCGCCACCAACTCCCCCATGGCAAATGGCTTTGGCAAATAATCATCAGCGCCAAGTTGCAGCCCGGTGACACGGTCCTTGACTTCGCCGCGGGCAGTCAGCATCAGCACACGGCTGGCGAGATGTTGCGCACGCAGATGCCGGAGGACGTCAAACCCGTCCATTCCAGGCAGGATGATATCCAGCACGATTAAATCGAATGGTGTCTCTTTTGCTTTATCCAAAGCTCGTTCGCCATCATGAACCATGATCGGATCGTGCCCGGCCTCGGTGAGTGCCGCGGCAATTTGCCTTGCTAACTGGACGTCATCTTCAACCACAAGGATGCGCATAGTTTTTCGAATGGTGGAAATTAAAACCTTATCGTGAATTGGGCGGCGACGAGGTGATTGTCCTCACCTTCGCCTGTTGTTTCGTGCTGAAAATCATATTGTAGTTTTACCTGTGCGTGTGGCGTGAAGCGATACGTTGCGGCGATGTCGATTCTGCCGAGGTCTCGACTCCATTGAACGTTATGGCCGTAGCCATCACTGACCGTGCCGAAGAGTTGTTGGTTCCACCTGAGCGCGCCAAAAAGCTGCGGGGTAAATTTGTATTTCGCTTCGACATAATAAGCGAATGTATCTGCGTTTCCCACGTGCGGCACTTCGAAGCGCGCTTCATAAAACTCGGCCCATACTTGTAGATGACGCCAGGCGAAGCTGGCATCCTGCCCAAGAACAAATTCCCGGTAATCGTCAATATCGCGCCCGGGCGGCAGCGTTGATTCGGCCTCGCGCCGAAAGTATGGGCCTTCGCTTGCCGACAAGCCAAGATTCCACGCCTGATTAGGGCGGAAGCCGAAACGGGAACTGAAAGTCGGATTATCGAACCCGTTCTCCGTGACGGTCCACGATTCCGGGCGCGACGAGAGTGATGCATTCTTCATTTCAACAGCGTAATCAAATTTGCCCAGTTGGCCGGAGACAGAAATGCCGCTCGCGTAACTGGGTCCCCAGATTACCGGATTAAACGCGTACTTTTCGTAGTAGTACGGCCCGTAGATGAAATACAGTGGCGAAACCGGAGCAGATTTGTCCTGAATTGACGTGACGTTTTCATAAATTAGCGGCGCGTTGATGAATGGATTCTCCCAAGACAGATGCCGCGGAACCCAATTGCCCACGACCGTAGCGAACTTGCCGATTTGCACCGTCAAGCGGCCATCCTCCCACGGCGTGACGCGCAATGCGTATTCGTCGAGCCGCACCTGAGCGCCGTGATCGCTCGGATCAAAACCGCGATCGAGCCGCGACTGCGCGAAGAAATAAATCTGTGATCCGATTTGCGCGTCGAGAAAGAGGGTTAAACGCGGATTGAAAAGCGTGTCGATGTTGCTGTCGATGAGACCTGGCGCGGGTTGTTCGAAGTTATAGATTTCCAAATCGAGCGTGCCGCTGAGGCGCGCGCGGAAATTATCGTGAAATGCGGAAAGTGTGAGCGTGCTATCGAGCTGGTCGAGAAAATCATCAACGTCGAAGGCGCACGCTGTGCAAGCAAAAAGGCACAGGCTGAAAGTGTGCAACTTCATGCAACTCCATTAACACCGTCCACAGCTGAAAAGCGCACTTCAAACTCGGTCCAATCGTCTTCGGATCGGACCAAACGCAAATCACCACCGTGCAACCGGGCCAGTTCGCGCGCCAAATTGAGACCGATTCCGTGACCCGACGCAGCCGAGGGGGTCGAGCTGTGGTGAAACCGCTCGAAAATGTTTTCGCCGGGTGGGATTGTGCGGCCCGTATTCCCGACAGTCAGCACCACGTCGTTGCCGTTGCCACATGCGCTGACCCGGATCCGCCCGCCGGGGCGATTGTACTTTCGTGCGTTCTCCAGGAGATTTTGCACGATGAGCGACGTGTACCGTTTTTCGCCGGTTACAAACAGTCCGCGTGGAAATTCCTTCTCGATGTTTACATCCGGCGAATCAGGAAGCGCGCCAAGATCGTCGAGCCACTCATCGATGAGCTGGCTAAGATTTACTGGTGTCAATGCGATTTTCAAATGACCAGCGTCCATGCGCGACAAAAGAAGCAACTCGTCAATCACGCCGGTCAAACGATGCGTCTGATGGAGCAAAGCGGACAGCTCCTCGTAAATCTCCTGTTTAAAATCTTCGCGCGACAGCAATGATTCGATGCCAACGCGGAGAACGGTAACCGGACTTTTCAACTGATGCGAGGCATCGGCCGAATATCGTGTGGATCGTTCCAATTCCTCAGCGGTCGACGCGAGCGCGGCTTCAGCGCGTTGTCGTTGTGTACGGTTTTCCTCTGAATCCAACGCCAGCTTCTTTACTGGCGCCGAAAACCTCAGCGCGACCAGATGGCTTGCGACGAAACCGCCTAACAAAAGCAACGCACCCGCGCCGCCAATTTGCCAACGGAGCCGATGCAACTGTGCCAGGGAATAGCTCAAGGGATAAACGCAAATTTCGTAAGCAGGCGGGAAGAGCGAAGCCGGGTTGAGCCGCTTATAAAACAAGAGCTGTGGCGCACCACCAACGTCCACGCGAAAGTAGTTTTCACCTTGGTCAGAATTCGCGAGCGCCCCCGCTAATTTCTCGTTCAGCGATCCCTGGGTGGATCTCGGAAGAGCCTGCAGATGCAGCTGACCGTTCACAAAGATACCGCTCTTCATTCCTGTGTATTTGTCCTCGAGCTCAAGTGGTTCGAACCCGATCACGAGCGCAGAAATCACATCACCGGTGTCGGTAGAAAAGATCGGCACGGCTATCACTTCAACGATGGATCCATCACCGGCCTGGGTATTTTCCTGGATGTAACCGATTTGCTGCGTATCCGGCAATTTGTCCAAGGCGAGCTGCGCTTCGGTTTTGGCGTCCAGCTCTCCAACATTGTAAGGATTCAGCGGCTTAATGACCGCGCCTTTACTATCGAGGAAGCGATAAAATCTCGCGTGAAGCGATTGCGCCGCTTGCTCCGGGGGCGGTTCCTCCCCTTCCATTAGATCGCGCAACTCATCCTTTGCGCTCGGATACAACAGGTCGATTGCGTTGTCCTCGATAGCCGCGTGGATTCGCGACTTGGCCGCGAGCGCGTTGCAGCGATCCGCCAGCGCAGCGTGGCGGAGTTCCTCGAGCTTGTGAAGCGAAGAAAGTTCACTCTGAAAAATCGCCTGCAAATTTCGCTCCGCATCGGCCGTGACCTTGCGCTGTGCCAGATAAAAACCGAGAGCGGTCAGCGTTGCTACGACGAGCATCATGGCGGTAAACAATCGGGTGCGAAAGCGCGCTATGCCTTTGTCTCGCGCTGGAACAGTAGAGCTCATGGGAAATCGACGTGCAGCGTTTGACCGCTCTTCAACTCCACAGGCTTTTCTCGCGTGGTTCTGCTGTCGATCCACGCCTTGAGAGTGTAGTGACCCGCCGGAAGTCCGTTTAACCGGAAGTGCCCATTTGTGTCTGTCATCACAAAATACGGCGTATTCAAAACCAGGATCAGTCCACGCATGTGTTCGTGAATGTCGCACCGAAGTATGACCAGGCCCGGCTTATCGAAAACTTGCGTCGGGATCGGTCGCTCATCTGGCCGATAACGCCCAAGATCAAAACGTTTGGCAGGCGAGTAGGAAAAAATGTTGTGATAAGCGTCATCCAGATTTGGGAATTCAACCTTGGTCCCGAGCTGTATCGGCAGGATCGCTGGAACGAACGTCAAATCTTTTTGCGCGACCTCTTTCACCGGCAAAGGCGCTGGCAGTGGGAACACGCCATCGAGATAAACCACTGCCAGTGGCGGCTGGGTGGAAAGAACACCGCCTTTGGTGACGATCTCGTAGCGCTTCGCCTGAACCGGAGCCGAATGCGATTTTGGGAGTTCTACTCGTCCCTCGACAATGGCGCTAGCCAAAAGCGTAGCGGGAAACAGCGAGCAAATCGCGTTCAACCATAGCAACCCCTGTCGGCGCATTTTCTCAGCAGTTTAGCAGGCGTTTGACCGAACGGAAAGTGCTCGACCCAGCCGGGCAGTCTGCACGATCGCCTTGATTACGTTTTCGGTTGAGCCGCCGCCATTGCAGGCAGCGTGAAGAAAATTGTGGCGATCAAGCTCCAGAAAATTCCAATCGCGCACGCAATGCCCAGGCTGGTGAGCGCCGGATTTCGCGCAAGAGCGAGCGAAGCGAAACCGCTCACTGCTGTCAATCCCGCAAGCAAGACAGGTTTTACCACACCGGCGACATCGTGCTCGATCTCACGTGTCTTTTGCCAGACCAGCACAACGTATATCCCGTAGTCAACGCCGATCGCCAGCACCAGACGGAACGAAAGCACATTCAGCAGATTGAGATCGATATGCAGCAGCTTCATCGAAACGAGCATTGCTCCGATGCCGAACGCGAGTGTGATCACCTGGATCAACCACAAACGAAGATCGCGGTACAAAAGGGCCAGCAACGACACGTCGAATATCGCCATCAGCGCGCTGATGATCAGAAGTTGATGATGCGACCATGGCTGGAGATCAGCGAGCGCATAGCTCCAGCCTGAGAGAATCATCGGCACACCAGCTACCGATACATCGCGCCCCAACGCTTCGCTTTGCGCGTGAGTCGCCACCGGCTGATTTGTCATGACAAAGCCCGTTGTCAGCAATCGGTCCCGACCGAAGTAGCGGTCCACCAAAAACCACCAGCTTGATGATTGCGGCAATTGCGTCCGCCAATCTGGCAGGGGCACATTTGGATCGGTAAAATGCTGTAAATCGTCAAGCAACGCGAATGCCGGCGCGAACGAATCGCGGCTGAATTCTTCGGCATCCAGTGTCTGCTCCAGCGCCTCGCGTGCTGCTTGGAGATTTATCGTGCTCAATCGTTGTCGATTTGCTTGCATCCAATTTGGTGACGGACAAAGCGCCGCCGGGGTGGAGAAGTTTTTGATTTTGCCCGCTGCCTGGAGCTGCCGCCAATGCGCGGAGATTTTTTGCCAGTAGTCGTGCAGTTCCTGCGGATTCGTCGCGCGAACAATCGCCAGGACTGGTTCCCAACGCACGGGCATCTTACGCATGATTTCCTCAAGAGCGCGATTCGCGCGGATGTTCTTTGGCTGCAAGGAACGTGTGCTCGCTTGGAAATGGAGCGGGGGAATCGGCGAAAAGCCAATCACAGTCAGCAGCAACAAAACCGCACCCGAAAAAATCAGCATGGGCGCGGGTCTGCGGACGGTCCAGCGCACATAATTTCTGGCGATGTCGAAGAGCCAGTCATTGCGAACGGCCGCCTGTCGCTCGCGAACAAACAGGAACAAAATCGAACACATAAACAGGCCGGCGACGAAAATGCCAATCGCAATCAGCACACCGAGTTGCGAAAAACTCATGGCGCCACTTAGCACCAGCGCGAGAAAGCCAACTGCCGTCGTGAGCGCGCCGAAGAAAACCGCGCGTCCAAGTTTTGCCACAGAGGTGGCAATGGCTTGCTGATGCGCTTCTCCGTCGGCGCGCGCCTGGTGATAACGCCCGATGGTGAGAATTGCGAAGTCGACGCCGAGGCCGACGAGAATGGCGCAGAAACCGACGCTGACCATGCTGAGTCTTCCAAACAAGAGCTGCCCAGCTGTGAGTGCAATCAAACAAGACAAGAGAAGACAAAATGCCATGCCCACGAGCGCCGAAAGCATTCGGGGAAACCCGGCAAAGAAAATCGCGCCTACCAGCACGACGGAGCCGAGCAACGTCGCCACAACGTCGTAGCGCATGCTCAGGGAAATCTCCGACACAAAAGCCGGCCGCCCAGTGATGAGAATTTGCAATCCCGAATGCGATTCGGGATTCCATCCTTCGCCAGCGGTCTGACGAAACTCGTTCACACGGTGCATCAGGCGCTGGCATTCAAACGCGCTGACAGATGTTTGGTTCGTCACCACCAAAAAAATTCGCATGGTACGATCGGGCGATGTGAGCGGCTGTTCCTGTTCAATGATCGTGCTTTCTGCGAAAGGCTTTAGCGCCGGCCCAATCAGACCGAGCGGATCGAACGAGAGCTCGAACTCCGGGCGCGGCGAGCCCGCCTCGACCTGTTGACGCAAGCGGTGAAGACGATCGCGAATTTTCTCCGGTTGCAAGATCGACATCGTCTCGTCGAAAACGTGCGGTTCCAGATTGAGAAGTAACGGGACTGCGATTGCCTGGAGGTCGCGAATGCCTTCGGGCGTGGCCATGGGCGAACCCGCAAGCACGCGCGCGCACCAGGGTTGCTGCCGTAATCGTTCCGCAAATACTGGC
>QHNK01000027.1 GCA_003218415.1 Verrucomicrobiota bacterium
GCTGAGGGCTGGTCCGACAACGCATCCGATTTGAAAAACGCTGTTGTTCCAAGTGACCGCGTTCGCAAAGGCATCACGAGGAACCAGCGTCGGAAAAAATGAGCTGCGAGCTGCCCAACTGAACGTGCGCGCTATTGCTCCGAGGAAAAGGAGCAGATAAATCAACGGAATTGAAGCGTCGTCGAAATGGAACACCGGATGATGTCGCTCGAAAATCGCGGCAACTGACGCCAGCACGCGATTGCCTGCGCGCAGAGGCGCGAGCGGAGGAATGGCGAGATGTTTCCAGGAAACCAGCGCAAGTGCGAGGGACGTGAGCCCGCTAAAGACCTGCGACACCAAGATGATGTGTTTCCGACTGAATCGATCTGCCAAGTGGCCGGCGGGCAGCGAAAGCGTAACCACAGGTACGGCGATCACCAGTCCAACAAGCCCGAGCGCAGTAGCAGAATGGGTGCGCGCGTAAATTTCCCATTCCACCGCTACGGCCAGCATGAGCCGGCCGGTGATCGAGAGCAGATTACCAGCAGTGAACAGGCTGAAGTCCTCGAAGCGGAAAGCCGCGTAAGGATCATGCGGCCGGCGCTTCAATTCGATGGGAGGTGTAACCGCCGGGCGTTCGCCTTCCGGCGATTCGTAGGATCTGGGGTCGATTGATCGCGGCATGTTCGAGCGCGTTCGTTCGAACACGCGCACGAGATTGTAGGTTGAGCGGCCAGCACCGCAACCTGTGGCATCGGAGGACAGGAAGACCTCGATGCGCTAATCCTCCATTACAAAGGGTCCCCAGCGGACCTAAGAAATTTGCACAAAACCTGCGGATTTTGCTTCCCTTCCACAAACCGGATGCGTAGAGTCGGCGGCCTCAGGCAAAAATGGATAACATCATCGAGGCGAGAGAACTGCAAATTGAACGCAAGCATTTCTACGTGGAGCTGCGCGAAAATGATCGCGGGAAATTCTTGCGCATCACCGAGGAAGCTCACGGACGCCGGAACAGCATCATCGTCCCCAGCACCGGCGTTGATGACTTTACGGCGATGATTGCTGAAGTTCTGACAAACGGAAGCGAGCCGCTGTAAATCGACGGGCAAACTAATCCCAGCCGGTTTTGGCGGATGGTTTACGGTTTTGGGAAGGCATGACCATCTTCTGACTACGGCGCACTTGCCAGGCGCCGGAGCGCCGTAGGCGCGACATGCATATAGTTACAGCAACACGAATCCAATAAGCTCCGTTAGGAGCGGCACGTGGAGGCGCACACGAAACGGCGAACACGAATGACGAATGAAGCACAAAGCACGAATGACCAAAACGCAGCGTCACAATTCCTTTGGTCATTTACTCATTCCTTCGAGCTTCGGCATTCGGATTTCGTCATTTTGTTGAACATGTCGCTCCCATGGAGCTTTCCCGTCGACTTCTGCGATAGACTATAAACATTACGCTACCAACGCAGCTCGATTTTCGAAAACGTCACGAGGATATTGTTTGATTTGCTCACGCGTTGACACCGCGACGCCCGAAACTACCTTGGCGCTTTCCTGCATTTGACGCTCTTCCGGGCTCCTGAATCATGGTCAGAAAAAGAAAATCCAGCTCACGAAAAGCAATTCGCCGTACGAGGACAAGGTCGACATCGAAGGCGCGCACCCGAGGTCGCGGAAAAACAACAAGAACGCCGCGCTACGTTTATTACTTCGGGGATGGCCACGCGGATGGATCAGGTAAGATGAAACCGCTCCTTGGCGGCAAGGGCGCGAACCTCCACGAAATGACCCGAATTGGTCTGCCCGTGCCGCCAGGATTCACGCTCACGACCGAGGTGTGCAGTTACTTTTACGATCATAACCGTATTTACCCGCCCCAATTGGAAGCTCAGGTAGCAAATGCGCTCGCTGGGGTTGAGAAATCGGTGGGAAAGAAGCTTGGCGACAAGGAGCGGCCTTTGCTCGTTTCCGTGCGCTCGGGTGCGCGTGATTCGATGCCGGGCATGATGGACACCATTCTGAATCTCGGGATGAACGACGAAGTCGTCGAGATCGTCACAAAGAAAACGAACAACGCGCGTTTCGCCTGGGATTCGTATCGCCGTTTCCTGCAAATGTACGGCGACGTCGTGATGGGCGTTCAGAAACGGCCGGGCGAAGATCATGAGCCGTTCGAGACTGTAATCGAGTACTTGAAGGACGAGCGCTACGGCAAGCACGATTTCCCGGATGTCAGATTAACTGTCGCCGACCTCAAAAAACTCGTGGACCGGTTCAAGGGGCTGATCGAGGAGCGCACCGGAAAATCGTTTCCCCAAGATCCGAACGAACAGCTCTGGGGCGCAATTGGGGCGGTTTTCGGCTCGTGGATGAACGATCGGGCGATCGTGTACCGGCGAAGATATGGAATCCCGCACGATTGGGGCACTGCCGTGAATGTCCAGACGATGGTGTTCGGGAACATGGGTGAGACGAGCGCGACGGGGGTTGCATTTACACGGGATCCAGCGACCGGCGAAAAAGTTTTCTACGGCGAATATTTGATCAACGCCCAGGGTGAAGACGTCGTTGCCGGTGTCCG
This sequence comes from Verrucomicrobiota bacterium, assembly GCA_003218415.1. Classification (GTDB taxonomy): domain Bacteria; phylum Verrucomicrobiota; class Verrucomicrobiia; order Chthoniobacterales; family UBA10450; genus Udaeobacter. The sequence goes on from QHNK01000027.1 coordinate 2,572, forward strand.
CACGCCGCATCCCATTGCCGATCTGGCAAAGGAAATGCCCGCCGCCCACAAAGAGCTGATGAAAGTCCGAGCGATTCTTGAGAAGCACTTTAAGGACATGCAGGACCTCGAGTTCACCGTGGAGGAAAACCGCCTCTACATTCTGCAAACGCGCAACGGCAAGCGCACCGGCCATGCCGCGGTCCGTATCGCGGTCGATATGGTCGATGAAAAATTGATCACGAAGAAAGACGCGGTCCGGCGTGTCCCGGCAGATTCGCTTGCGCATCTTTTGGCGCCGATTTTTGATCGGCAATCGGTTCGCGCCGCGAAGAAAATCGGCAGCGGTCTGGCCGCCGGCCCGGGCGCGGCGTGCGGTCGCGTCGTATTCAGCGCCGAAGAAGCCGTCATGCGCGCGGAAAGAGGTGAGAAAGTTGTTCTGGCCCGCATTGAAACGTCGCCCGAAGACTTGCGTGGCATGATCGCGGCCGAAGGAATTCTGACCGCGCGTGGCGGCGTTTCCTCGCATGCAGCCCTGGTCGCGAGGCAAATGGGGAAAGTGTGCGTGTGCGGCGCGACTGGAATCCAGATCGATTACCAGAACCGTACACTCAGCGCGAACGGCACGACGTTAAACCGGGGCGATTATATTTCCATCGATGGAACCGCCGGCGAAGTGTTCGCCGGCGAAGTCGCTACTGCGCCCTCGGAGATTGTGCAAGTGCTGGTGGACAGGTCGCTCGACCCCAAGAAAAGCGTCACTTATCAGGAGTACGCGAAGTTGATGAAGTGGGCGGACGAATTTCGTGCGCTGGGCGTGCGCGCAAATGCCGATACGCCCGAGCAGGTCAAAAACGCTGTTGCGTTCGGCGCAGAGGGCATTGGGCTGACCCGCACCGAGCATATGTTTTTCGAAGGCGACCGGATTGACGCAATGCGCGAGATGATCCTCGCCGGAACGAAAGACGAGCGAGCGCGAGCGCTGGCCAAACTGCTTCCTTACCAGCGGGGCGATTTCATCGGCATCTTTACGGCGCTAAAAGGTTTGCCTGCGACGATCCGTTTTCTCGATCCGCCGCTCCATGAATTTTTGCCAAACGACGATGCGCAACAAAGTGAATTGGCGAACAAGCTTGGCGTCACCGCAGATCAAATCGCGCGGCGCGTGCACGAACTTCACGAGTTCAATCCGATGCTCGGCCATCGCGGTTGCCGGCTCGGGATCACATTTCCTGAAATTTCCGAAATGCAGGCACGCGCAATTTTTGAAGCTGCGGTCGAAGTCCAGGCAAAGGGGATCAAGGTTCACCCCGAAATCATGATTCCGCTGGTGGGATTTCCGCGGGAACTGAAGCTTCAGATCGATATCGTTCGCCGTGTCGCAGGTGAGGTTGCAAAAGAAAGAGAAACCAAATTCAAATACCTGGTCGGCACAATGATCGAAATCCCGCGCGCCGCGCTCGTGGCCGACCAGATCGCGCGCGACGCCGAGTTCTTCAGTTTCGGCACAAACGATTTGACGCAGACCACACTTGGAATGAGCCGCGACGACTCCGGCAGTTTTCTTCCAGCTTACGCCGAACTGGATATCGTGGACACAAATCCGTTCGCATCGATCGATCAGAAAGGTGTTGGGCGCTTAATGGAAATTACGCGCGATCTCGGTCGCAAAACGCGCCCCGACATCAAGCTGGGAATTTGCGGAGAGCATGGCGGCGAACCTGCGAGCGTCAAATTCTGTCACAGCCTCGGCCTGAATTACGTCAGTTGCAGCCCGTTTCGAATTCCAATCGCACGATTGGCAGCGGCGCAAGCGGCGCTGGAGAGTTGAAGCGCGTGCTCCCGAACCAACGCGCTAGCTAAAGCGGCGGCGTCAAGCCCCGCGCTGGAACATAGGCTTGCAGCCTGTGAGCCCAGCAGGTTTGCAACCCGCTGATCCTGAAGCGGACAACATGTCCGCTGGTCACACAGGGCACAGCCCTATGTTCCACTTGCAGCGCTTGCGTCAAATTTTCGATTCCATACCGTCAACCCATGCAAACGCGCGAGGAAATCATTGATGTCGATTCATTCGTGCGCCGCCACATCGGCCCGAACGAAGAGGAAGTTCGCGCAATGTTGGGCGAGGTGGGTTTTGAGAATCTTGATGCGTTGATCGACGCTGCTGTTCCGAAAAATATCAGGCTTAATCGGCAACTGAACTTGCCGGAGGCGAAATCGGAAACCGAAGCGCTCGCGGAGCTGCGGGCCATTGCAAACAAAAACAAAATCGTCCGTTCGTTCATCGGCGCCGGCTACCACGGCTGCATTACGCCGCCGGTCATCCAGCGAAACATTCTCGAAAATCCCGGCTGGTATACGGCTTACACCCCGTACCAGGCGGAAATCGCGCAAGGCCGCCTCGAAGCGCTGCTCAATTTCCAGCAGATGATCATCGACCTGACCGCGCTCGACATCGCAAACGCCTCACTGCTGGACGAGGCCACGGCCGCGGCGGAAGCGATGGCGCTGTGTCACGCAGTCGTTCCAAACCGGAAAACGTTTTTTGTCGCCGATAATTGTCACCCGCAGACGATTGCGGTTGTTCAGACGCGCGCGGAACCGCTCGGAATCGAGATCAAAATCGGCGAGTACTCGCGCTTCAAATTCGATGACGCCGTTTTCGGCGCGCTTGTGCAATATCCGGCGACCGATGGTGCGATTCACGATTACGTCGACTTCGTCAGACAAGCGCACGATGCCGGTGCTCTGGTCGTTGTCGCAGCAGATATTCTTGCCCTCACGTTGCTGAAGCCGCCGGGCGAATTCGGCGCCGACGTTGCCGTCGGGAATACGCAGCGTTTCGGCGTGCCTTTGGGATTCGGCGGGCCGCACGCGGCCTACTTCGCTACGCGGGATCAATTCAAACGGCACATGCCCGGCCGGCTCGTTGGCGTGTCGCACGATGCTGAAGGCCGTCCGGCATATCGCCTTGCATTGCAAACGCGGGAGCAACATATCCGGCGCGACAAAGCGACAAGCAACATCTGCACCGCTCAAGTCCTCCTCGCTGTTATCGCCTCAATGTACGCAGTTTATCACGGTCCTAAAGGACTGCGCGCGATCGCCGAGCGTGTTCACCGGTTAACGAGTCGACTTGTGGATGGACTGCACGCGCTTGGCTGCACCATCACGCACGAAAATTTCTTCGACACCGTTCGCGTGGAAGTTGAATCCAGCGAAGTCATTCTGGAACACGCAGCGAAAGCGGACTGCAATCTGCGCGCGCTCGGCCCGCGGGCAGTTGGCATTTCATTCGACGAAACGACAACGCCGCGGGACATCGAGCTGCTGATGTCCGTCTTTCGCGGCACAACGGTGCGCGATTTCGCCGACGATGATCTTGGCGAGCCGCCGCTGCGCATTCCGCAATTCGCAATCCGCACTTCGGACTTCCTGACTCATCCGATCTTCAACACGCATGACACCGAGACAGAAATGCTGCGCTATCTCAAAAAGCTCGAATCGCGCGATCTGTCGCTGACTACGTCAATGATTCCGCTCGGCTCATGCACGATGAAACTCAACGCGACCGCAGAAATGTTTCCGATCTCGTGGCCAGAAATTTCCAAAGTGCATCCGTTCGCGCCCACAGAGCAGGCGGCAGGCTACATGGAAATCTGCCGGCAGCTGGAAGATTGGCTTGCCGAAATCACTGGGTTCGCTGCGGTTTCATTGCAGCCGAACGCCGGATCACAGGGTGAATTCGCCGGTCTGCTCGCGATTCGCGAGTATCACGCGTCGCGCGGTGAGGCGGATCGCAACGTCTGTCTGATACCGACCTCCGCACACGGAACCAATCCGGCCAGTGCGGTCATGGCCGGGTTCAAAGTCGTCTCGGTCGCTTGTTTGAAGGATGGCGACATCGACCTTGCCGATCTTCGCGCCAAAGCCGACGAGCACGCGCGCGATCTCGCTGCGCTGATGGTGACGTATCCCTCGACACACGGCGTGTTCGAACCAACGATCCGCGAAATCTGCGAGATCGTGCATGCGCACGGTGGCCAGGTTTTCATGGATGGTGCGAACATGAACGCCCAATGCGGTCTATGTCGTCCGGGCGATTATGGTGCCGACGTTTGTCATTTGAATTTACACAAGACGTTTTGCATTCCCCACGGCGGCGGCGGACCGGGCGTGGGGCCGATCGGCGTGGCCAAACAGCTTGCGCCATATCTTGCGCGCGAATTCATTCTCGATCCCGAGACTGGCCGAATTCTCTTCGGAGAAGGAGAACGAGGAAAGGATCCGCCGAATGGAGGAGACATTTTCGATTACCGTCACGGTGGAGGGAAAGGCGGTAACGTTGCCGCGGCGCCTTGGGGAAGCGCCAGCATTCTGACCATCACCTGGATGTACATCCGCATGATGGGCGCCGAGGGATTGAAACGGGCGAGTGAGGTCGCAATTCTAAACGCAAATTACATGGCAAAGCGGCTCGACCCGCACTTTCCAGTTCTTTTCAAAGGCAAACACGGTCTCGTCGCGCACGAATGCATTATCGATCTTCGTCAGTGGAAAAACGCAGGCGTTGAGGTGGAGGACGTGGCCAAGCGTTTAATGGATTACGGATTTCACGCGCCGACGGTTTCCTGGCCGGTCGCCGGGACAATGATGATCGAGCCGACCGAGAGCGAACCGAAACACGAGCTCGATCGTTTTTGCGACGCGATGATCTCGATTCACGCGGAAATTGAAGCAATCGCCAGGGGCAGACAAGATCGACAAAACAACTTGCTCAAAAACGCGCCACACACCGCGCGGCAGATCGCATCTGACAAATGGGACCACCCTTACTCACGCGAACAAGCGGCTTTCCCCGCGCCCTGGACCCGCGAACACAAATTCTGGCCTGCGGTGGCGCGCATCGACAACGTTTACGGCGACCGCAATCTCTTTTGCTCCTGCCCGCCGGTTGAGGCGTTTCAAGGCTGAGTACGTGTGACCGATACAGTTAGCAGGGGCGCGACGACCGATCCTTTTACCACAGAGAGCACGGAGGTCACAGAGACAGAATTTTCCGAAATCCCTGCGGTCTCCGTGTCCTCGAGCGAAGCGGGCGGTGAAATTACGCCTCCGGCGCGAGCTCGGGGGCGGCGACCACGCGATTCGGGACAAGGCGTAGCGCGCTGCCGTTTGTTTCCTCGGCCGGGACGGGACCTTGTTCGTGATATTCGGCGTCGCTGTTCACCTGCCAGAGATCGTAAAGTTTGGCGTCGGCGAGAATATTTTCGACGCACAACATCGCGGTCATCATGGCGTGGTCCTGATTGTTGTATTTGTGCATGCCGTTGCGTCCGACGAGATGCAGGTTCGGATAGCGCGTCTCGAGTTCAAGCCGGATCGTGGCGACATGCCGCGCATAATCGTCGTCGTAAACCGGATACGCTTTCTTCTGACGAACGACACAGCCATCGATGAAATCTCCTTCTTTAGCCAGACCGATCTGCATGAGTTCGCGCCTTGCGAGGTCAATTAACTCGTGCTCAGTCGAGTCCCATAGGCCATCGCCTTCAAAGCAGAAATATTCGAGGCCGTAACAAACCTTGTCAGGTTCAGGCACCATCTCGGGCGACCAAGACCGGAAGTTCTGCACGCGGCCGACCTTCACGCTTGGGTCGTGAATGTAGATCCAGTTGTCATCGAACATCTGCCGATCTTTCAAGATCAACATCACGGTGATGAAGTCGCGATACTTCAAGCTTTCAGCCGCGCGCTTTGTTCGCTCACTCACGGCAGGCGACAAACCGCATGTCAGTTCCCGCATCGGCGCGGATGAAATGATGTGTTCGGCTTCGATTGTGTGCAGATCGCCTTGTCGATTCTTGTATTCGACCGTCCAATTGCCCGAGACTTCGTCATACGAACAGCGAGTTACCCTGTAGCCCATTTCCAGTTTGCCGCCCAGCGCCTTCATCTTTTCTGCGCACGCCTCCCACATCATGCCCGGGCCTCGCCGCGGATAGCGAAACGAATTGATGAGCGTCTTTATGACTTTGCTCCGGTCGCCGTTGTAACGCTGGGGAATAAGCGCATTCTTGATGGCGCTACCGAGTGAAAGTCCTTTGATGCGCTGTGCCGCCCAGTCAGCGGAAATTTCTTTGCAATTCATTCCCCAAACTTTTTCGGTGTAGCTCTTGAAGAATGTATTGAAGAGACGTTTGCCGAATTGGTTGCTGACCCACTCTTCGAAATTGCGCGGATTTCGCACCGGAAAGAGGCGCGCTTTCAGCCAGGAAACAATGCACAGGGCGGACCTGAAGATGCCGAGCTTTAGCAGCGCTTCGAATGGTCTCAACGGATAGGAGAAAAATTTGCCGTCGTAAAAAATGCGCGAGGAACGTGGTCGTACCAGCATGTCATTCGGCAAAATCTCCGTCCACAGATCTTCGACCCCCTTGGATTTGGAAAAGAAACGGTGGCCACCGATATCAAAGTGAAATCCCTTGTAAGTAACAGTGCGCGAAATGCCGCCGACGTAAACGGGATCGGCTTCGAGAACGACGACATCCACGTCTTCCTTCGAAAGAAGATAGCCAGCGGTTAAACCTGCTGGGCCGGCTCCGATGATGGCGACTTTTGTTTTCATCTTCTACTACGCGACCCAGTTGCCCCGAGTGAAATTCCACACGTACCAGCCCTGTACGCATAACCCAGCGGCGCTGAGAAGCGCTACCGCCGCGATGCCGAATGCCCGCACAAGCATCGGCGGCGTGCGAAATTGACGCAGAAAATTCAACAACGCCAGCACGATCAAGGCGTGCACGCAAAACTCGTAGCGGAGCATGCTTTCCATACTCACGCAGGCCACTCCGCTGACCGAGAGGTAATAGATCACGGCCGCGCAGAAATAGATGCCAGCGCGAACTGGCAGGTCCGCCCGCCATCGAATCGTTGGAAGCAGTTCGCAAAGCGCGATGCCGACCAGAAGTACGGCACCGAGCGTCATCGATATTTGGCTCGCTTCGGTCGGATTATTTAGTGCTGGAACGAGCCAGCGATAACTCGAGGGCTTAAACACCGCTAAATAATCGGGAATGATCCCCCAACCAGCCGCCTGCGTGAGCATGTAAATGTCCCAGTGGCCCCAGCGCAGTTGAGAGTAAACGAAAAATCCGATGGCACCGCACGCCGCCACAAATGTCATACCGATCGCCGGCCCGTGTTCGCGAAGCCACCTCCTCGGCTCAATCAAACCGCGCCATCCAGTTTGAAAAAGCGAGCGCACCACTGGAAAAGCCGTACATACGATTCCGACGATCCGCGTCGCGGACATGACGATGCCGTGCGCCGCCGCCAAGATTTTGGCAGACCGCCCTTCCGCCGTGCTCCAGTAGATGAAGCCAAGCAGCGCCATCAAAAACAGCGACTCCGAATAGCCGACGACCAGAAAGAATGCTGCCGGATGGGCAAGGATTAATAATGCGGCGCAAATCTGAAGCGCGGGCGAAACATTCCAGCGCTTGCAAAACAGAAAGAAATAACTCCAGAAACCCCAGGCAGCGAGCTGAGCGGTAATCAGCAGTGCCGCGCCGGTGTCAATGTTGAGTCCGTAGCGAAATAATGCAGCAATCGCAGGATACGCGGGGAAAAATGCAACATTCGACACTTCCATGACCTTGTGATCGATCGGCGGGACAATGGTCTGATAGCCGCGATCGACGATGTTTATGAACCAATAGCTGTCGTGCTGGATCAGACTCTGGTAGCGGTCCGAAAGTGGCCCTTCCGGCGCGAGCAGACCGACCGCCATCGCAAGTTGCACAGCGGTCAGAAGTAATCCGGCGGCCAAAGGCGTGAGGAGCGACCGCGAGCGAATCATGACGTCATGAGCGGGAAAGGTCGAGGAGACAAGAAAGCTCTCGAGATTGCAAGAACTGAAACTTTCGGCAGAGGCAATCTCGGATCGCATTGTTTACGACTGGTAATACGTTGATCTGGGTGGCAGGGTTTGACGGCAGTTGCAGTTCGTTTATTCGCGAGAAGTTGTGCTGTTCCGCTTCCTGCGCTGCGCGCGAAGCGAACTTCGCCACCTCACCGTCTGGCAAGTGGACAAACCGCTACGACCCGGAGATCACAAGCGCGATCTCACCTTTCGGTGGATGGGTCTGATAGTGCGCGAGGAGCTCGCCGGCAGTGCCGCGGCGGAACTCCTCGAATTTTTTTGTCAGCTCTCGGGCGACGCAAAGCTGCCGATCCGGCATCACACCAATGCAGGCGGCAAGTGTCTTGGTTAATCGATAAGGTGACTCGAAAAAGATTGTGGTCTCCTCGCGTTCAGCCGCTGCTCGCAACTCGCGCTCGCGCTGGCCACTTTTGACCGGAAGAAATCCATGGAAAGAAAATTTGTCTGTCGAGAATCCGGAACCAAGAAGTGCGGTCAGAATTGATGATGGCCCGGGGATGATCGTAAATGGGACTTCGCATTGAATGCATTCGCGAACCAGGCGTAATCCCGGATCGGACAGTCCGGGCGTGCCGGCGTCCGTAATCAGCGCAACGTTCTCGCCGCGCATGAGGCGTTCAACAAGTTCCGGCGTGCGCGTGGCTTCGTTATGCTCGTGATAACTGATGAAGGGCTTTTTGATTCCGAGATGCTTGAGTAACATCCCTGAGCGCCGGGTGTCTTCAGCCGCGATCAGATGGACCGATTTCAGTACGTCCAGCGCGCGCAAGGTGATATCGCCCAAGTTGCCAATCGGTGTGGCGACGACGTAAAGCATGTTCGATCATCGCTTCGGAATTCATTCTTCGCCATTCAATAGACGAGCAGACGGAGGTAAGTAATCCTCTTCAGCGCGCCAACACAGAACCGAAACTGCTTCACGAAGCGAATCCAAAGAGGAAAGGAGGCGCCATGAGAAGAAGCATTTATCTACCGGCGGTGGCCGCGCTAGCGTTGGCTGGCTGCGCCGAGGAACCGACGACTGTGACTACGACTACAACGACACAGCAAGTAACAACGACCGGACCAGCCCGAGAAGTCCTGGTAACCCAACCGCCGCCACCGATTCGCGTTGAAGCTCAGACGGTGGCCCCTGGACCAAGATACGTCTGGACGAGCGGCTATTGGCGATGGACCGGAACCAACTATGTGTGGGTGCAAGGGACTTGGGTAGTCCGCCCAACAACAACCGCGGTTTGGGTGGAAGGACATTGGGTGCGTCGCCCTGGCGGTTGGGCATATATTCCAGGCCACTGGCAATAAACAACCGGCAAATCGTTACCAGTGATTAGAAGTTCGTCAGGGCGTCTCACCAGCCGAGAACCTTCGCGAACATCAATGGCGCAACGATTGTGGCATCAGACTCGATAATGAAGCGCGGCGTATCGACGCTGAGTTTTCCCCACGTGATCTTTTCATTGGGCACTGCGCCCGAATACGATCCGAAGCTGGTCGTGGAGTCGCTGATCTGGCAAAAATAACCCCATTCCGGCACAGGCGTGCTGACCACGTCCTGATTTAGCATCGGCACCACGCAAATGGGGAAATCCCCTGCGATGCCGCCGCCAATCTGGAAAAAGCCAATGGACGAATCTTGCGATATCCGCCGATACCATTCGGCCAGTGCGATCATGTATTCGATTCCGGAGCGAACCGTATGAACCTCGGCGATTGCGCCTGTGACACAGCGCGCGGCATAAATATTTCCCAAAGTCGAATCTTCCCAGCCGGGCACGAAAATCGGAAGGTCCTTGTGCGCGGCGGCGATCATCCAACTGTCGCCCGGGTCGATCTCGTAAAATTTCTTGAGACGGCATTCTTTGAGGATCCTATAAAGAAATTCGTGCGGAAAACCGCGCTCTTTTTTCTTTGCCGCGGCCACCCATTCATCGATGACCACTCGCTCGATTCGGCGAATGGCTTCCTCTTCCGGGATACAAGTATCGGTGACCCGATTTAGATGACGTCCGAGAAGCTCTTCCTCCTGTCGCGGACTAAGCTCGCGATAATTCGGAAGGCGGACGTACTGACTGCGCGCGACCAGATTGAAAAGGTCTTCCTCCAAATTCGCACCGGTGCAGGTGATGGCGTGGACTTTGTCCCGGCGAATCATTTCCGCCAGAGAAACGCCGAGTTCCGCGGTGCTCATGGCGCCCGCGAGCGTGATCATCATTTTTCCGCCGCGATCCAGATGCGCGATATAAGCGTCGGCGGCATCTTTCAGCACCGCCGCGTTGAAATGCCGGAAATGGCGATCAATGAACTCGCTGATGCTGCCCATCTTTACATCATCGACTTTCGCAATCAGTGCTACCCGATTTGATGCAAAACTTCTAGCGTGGCCGTCAAGCCTTAATCGCGTTTTTTTTGCCGAAATTTCTCACGGTACCGCGGCGAGGATCTGCCCCGCCAAAATGTCCGGCATCACACCGAGCAGAAGAACTGCCGCGGCGAGCAGAGAGATTGTCACTTTCGCGAGGCCGTGATGGCTGAACAGCGATGAACGATCAACGCTAGCCTCGGCCCGTTTGTCCACAAAGACGAACTTGAGAACCATCAGGTAATAGTAAAGGGAGATGAAACTGCCAAGGAGCGCGAGTGCCACAAGCCAGAGCAAACCGTGATTTGGGCTAGCGCGTAACGCAACGCTGAACAGATAGAACTTTCCAAAAAATCCGGCGAGCGGCGGAATGCCCGCCAGAGAGAGCATAAAGATTGCCATGCATCCGGCCATGAGCGGCGAACGCGACCACAATCCGGAAAAGTTCGATAAATCGTCGCCGTCGGTTTCGCGCCGCACCAGTCCAACCACGCCGAATGCGCCGACGAGCGTGATGGCGTAAGTGGTAGTGTAAAACAATGCCGCGGAAAAACCGTCGCGCCCACCCGCCACAAGTCCGATCAATGTGTAACCACCGTGCGCGACCGCAGAGTACGCTAGAAGCCTTCGCACGTTCGATTGCGCCAGCGCGACCATATTGCCTATGAGGATCGATAATGCCGCCAGCGCAGCGAGCACGGGTGACCAGCCGGCCGTCATAGCGTGCCAGTCGGCGCTGCCGTGCATCGGAGCGAACCCGACCAGCACGATTTTCCCCAGCACCACGAACGACGCGACCTTTGAACCGGAAGCGATAAACGCCGCGCTCGGAACAGGCGCACCCTGATACGCATCAGGTGCCCAAAGGTGAAATGGCGCGGCGGCGATCTTGAACGCGAAACCGGTCAGCGTCATGACGATGCCCACTGCAAGCAGCGGTTGCACTGATGCGGTCGCCAATTTTTCCGAAATCGCAGCGAGACCGGTTGTCCCCGACATGCCGTAGATCAAGCTGATGCCGAAAAGTGTGAAAGCGCTGGACGTGCTGCCAAACAGCAAATATTTCAGGCCCGCTTCCGCCGAACGCACATCGGTCTTGTCGAATGCAGTCATCACATAAAGCGACAACCCGAGCAGTTCGAGTCCGATGAAGATCATGAGTAACTCCTCGCTGCCGACGAGCAGCATCAGGCCGACTGTCGCGAACAGAATGAGCGCCAGATATTCGCCTGGATGACGCGGCGGCTTTTGTAAGGTGATCAGGAGGACGGTGAAGAACGCCAACGCGATGCAAATAATTTTGAAAAGGCGCGTGAGCGGGGTAATCACGAGCATTCCGCCGAAAAGGGTCGTGCTCTGCGGCAACACCAAAATCGCGCCGATCGCGATTGCGAGCCCGAGTGCGGCAACAACGGAACAAATGCCCGTCGTGGTAGACGTGTGGCTCACAGTGTGAGCAGGCTTCGCCGTGGAGATTGTTGCGCTCGATTTCGCATGGCCCGTCACCAATCCAATCGCAAGAACTACAAGCGCAGTTATGACTATGACGATCTCAGGCGAGGCGAGCTTGAGCAGTTCGAGGTAAGACATCGTTCGGTCGCTGAAGCGTTAACTTGTTGGATCGGTGGATTTCATTTCAGAAACCTCATCGCTTCTACTGCGGGCATGATCCGATCGAGCAGCAGCTTGGGGTAAAGTCCAACTGCGAGTGTGGCGAACATAAGCAGGCAAGCGCCGCATTTTTCCGCGGCCGTAATGCTTTGTTGTTCAATCCAATCTGGATCGAGCGCTACTCGGCCCTCCTGTAAATGGACGCCTGCCTCCGCCTCGCCGAAGAATGATTGCTTCAAGGCACGCAACGTGAACGCAGCAACGAGCACCATGCCCGCGCCTGTGATCCAAACCGCGAGCGGATAAGTTTTCCATACGCCGATCAGAATTGTGATCTCGGCCGCGAATCCACTGAAACCAGGTATGCCCATCGACGCGGCTGCCGCGATCACAAACGTGAACGCGGCAAACGGCAGAGCGCGGCTCAGGTTCATACCCGCGAGCGCGTCGAGCTCACGCGTGTGTGTGCGCGGATAGATCATGCGTCCGGCGACTGCAAACAAAAGGGCCGCGATCACGCCATGCGAAAACATTTGCAATATTGCCCCTGAAACGCTCAGCGCCGTTGACGCTGCGAGACCGAGCAACACGAAACCCATGTGGCTGACGCTTGAATAACCAATGACAAATTTCAGATCCCGCTGGCGGAGTGCCACCGCCGCGGCGTAAACAATCCCAACGACCGCGAGAAAGGCGATCCACTTGCTCCACATCTGGAAGCCCTGCGGAAACAAATTCATCGCCACGCGGAGTCCTGCGTAAGAGCCGAGTTTCATCACGATCCCGGCAAGAAGCATGGAACCCGCTGTAGGCGCCGCGACATGACCCGTCGGTGCCCACGTATGCAGCGGCCAGATGCCAGCGAGCACGGCGAAGCCGAGAAACAGCACGGGAAACGCCCACGATTGCAGTTGTGGCGAAAATTGAAATTGCGAGAGCTGATTCAGATCCAGCGATCCGGCAGTTACGTACGCGATAAGGACCCCGATGAATACGAAAATGCCGCCAAAGAATGAATAGAGCGTTAGCTTCATCGCCCCGTATTCCTTGTTGGTGGAGCCGAAGACGGCGATAAGAAAATACTTCGGCACGATCACCAGTTCGTAGAACGCGAAAAACAGAAACAAATCGGCGCTGAGAAAAACTCCGTAGCAGCCAGCCACCACGAGCAGTAACCAGAAAAAGAATTCGTTCTGCCGATCTTCGACGTCCCATGAAAATAACACCGTGCTCACCGCGGAAATACCCGTGACAAGGACCATCGTGAGGCTGACGCCGTCGATCGCCAGGTGGTAATTCATGCCCAACTCGGGCACCCACGGTGCGCGCACGATTGTTGTGAAATGCGCAAGATCGGCAATTGGCGTGCGAACCAATGCGATGAGACCCAGAACCAAACCGGCGATTGTCGTAAGCAGCGCGCTCCAGCGTGCAAACGTGCGCGGCAAAAGGAGCAATAGCACTGCACCACCGAACGTGATGTAAATCGTCCAGGCAATCATGCCCGTTTACGTACCCGGTAACGCGGGGCCGTCTCGCGCACATGAAATCCGATCTCACGCCGAGATTTTTCTGGCGGAGCCGTTAACTGCCGGATCGCCTCGAGGATTGCGGCGATTTCCTCGTCTTGCTTATCAATGCGACGTTCCAGTTCCGAAAACTTTTGGGCAAGTTCAGGATTTGTATTGAGCAGCTGACGCAGCTTCACGAACGCGCGCATGATGGCGATATTCACTCTGATCGCGCGCTCGCTGTTCAAGACGCTCGAGAGCATGGCGATACCCTGCTTTGTGAAAGCATAAGGCCGCGATCGCCGGCGCCCGCCCCAATTTGATATTCCAAATTGGAATTTCAAGTTTGCAAGTTCCTCGGGCTTAAGCTGAAACATGAAATCGGAGGGAAATCGATCAGCATTGCGCTTAACTGCTTTATTTAGGTTGCCCGTAGTCACGCCATATAAAATCGCGAGATCAAAATCGAGCAGCACTTTCTGGCCACGAATCCAGCGGATCGACTGCGCAATCCGCTCGATGGGAATGATTTGTTTGCTCATCGAGTCATGCAAACAGTCGCGCCATTTGAACGACCGTTGTATTGAAAATGTTGAAAATGAATTGCGGTGCGATGCCGATGGCGAACATCAGCAGTGTTACAGGTACCACGACGAATTTTTCGCCCCGTAGAAGATCGGGAAACACGCTGCAACTCTCTGCGAGCGGCCCGCTGAATAGCGATTGCATGGCGCGTACGAAGACGATGGCTGTGACGAGAAGCCCGATTACAGCAATGGACGCAAACGCCGCTGCGATCGCAAATGAACCTTTGAAAATCAGAAACTCGCCGATGAATCCGTTCAACCCCGGCAAACCTAACGAAGAGAACATCGCGACACTCATCCACCCGCAGAGCAGCGGCGTTCGCTGCATTAGGCCGCCAAAATCATCGATGCCGCGCAAACCCCGCCGCTGTTCAAGTAAACCGGCAAAATAGAAAAGCGTGGCTGCAGTGATTCCGTGGTTGAAAATTTGCATGAAGACGCCGCTCAATGCTGCGTGCGTGTCGATCCTGGCGGCGACGACGGGCGAGGCAGCTACTGCAAAAAGAGCAAGCATGCAGTAACCGAGATGATTGATCGACAAATACGCAATCATCCGTTTCAAGTCCCGCTGCGCCAATGCAGCCAGCGGAGCGAATACAATCGAGCAGATCGCCAACGCAAGGAGCCAAGGACCGATGACCTTGATTTCGTTGGGGAAAAGTGGAAGCAACAGACGCACGAAACCGTAAACGCCCATTTTCGAGAGGACGCCCGTGAGCACCATCGAGACGCCGGTAGGCGCGGTTTGATAGGCGTCGGGCAGCCAGGTGTGAAACGGAAACAGCGGCACCTTTACTGCAAGACCAACAAAGATTCCGGCGAACGTAAGCCACGCCAGTTTACCTGTCAGCAGACCGCTTTTGCCGAAGCCAGCAAGAGCGGCAAAATCGAAAGTGCCTCTCGCCAGATAAATTCCGAGAAACGAAAGCAACATCGCCACGCTGCCGAGAAATGTGTAAAGAAAAAACTTAGTCGCAGCGCGGTCCCGGTTTTGGCCGCCCCAAATTCTGATCAGCAGAAACGCAGGGATCAGGCTCATTTCGTAGAACAGGAACCAGAGAATGAAATTCTGCGCCGTGAACGTGCCGTATAGGGCAGACTGCATTACGAGCATGGTCGCATAGAACGCGCGGCCGTCTGGGGCTGGTTGAGCGAGAAACGCGAAAGGAATAATCAACGATGTAAGCAGGACGAGCAGCAGACTCAGGCCATCGATGCCAACCAGATATTCAGCGCCGACGGCCGGGATCCATGTGTGGCGTTCGACGAACTGGAGCCCCGCCGTGGTGGTATCAAAATTCCGCCATAATCCTAAAGCGCATCCTGCGGAGGTGGCATTGAAGATCAGAGCGATTGGACGGCCATTCCTCTGCGGCCACAGGCACACCGCAAGCGCTCCAATAAGAGGAAGAAGAACAATTGTGGTAATCACGCCAACCATGCGTAGAGAAGGAGCAGCGCGAGCATTCCGATCGCTATCGCGCCGAGGTAAGTTTGGATTTGTCCTGAGTGCGCTGTGGACATCACGCGGCCCAGACCGCGCGCACCGGCGGTCGTCTCGTCGACTCCCGCGTTGATCCCATACTCATCGACGCTCGTTGTAAAAATTCCAAAGAGTTGACCGATTGCGCCGAAGCCGCGCACCAGCCCGTCCCAAAAATAGCGATCCATCCAGTCGGAAAACCGTGCGGCCATCCAACTGAAGGAGATCACCGTGCGAGCATAAAGTTCGTCGATCCACATTTTGTTCGCGAGAAATCGAAATAACGCGGGCTGCGCATATTCGAGCGGATCGACCTCAGCTGGGCGACCTCCATCTTGTGTACCCGCCTTGCGATAAATCCAGAAACCGACGCCAACACCTGCGCTAACGAGCGCGAGCGAAACAAACAGCATCGGCTGAATTAAACGCGCGACGTCGACGTACGTAGGTTCGCCGGCTAGATACCCGTGCAGCCACGGCCATGCAGGCGTAAGCACAGCGCTCAACAAAATTGCGCCAAACGCCAACACGATCAGAGGCATCGTCATGACACGTGGACTCTCGTGTGCACGCTCGGCAGCAGCGCGCGGGTTGCCGAAGAAGACGTAGATGATTTGTCGCGTCATGTAGAGCGCGGTGAGAACGACTCCGACCAGAATCAGGTAATAAGGCACATGCGACGGCGGCCAATGCGCTGTGGCATGAAGAATTTCCTCTTTGGTCCAGCCGCCGGAGAAGAAGATCGGCACACCGCTGAGCGCCATCATGCCGACCGCGTACGTCATGAAAGTTACTGGCATGAAACGCCGCAGGCCGCCCATTTTGCGAATATCCTGTTCGCCGTGGCATCCGTGAATCACGGAGCCTGCACCGAGGAACAGGAGGGCTTTGAAAAAACCGTGCGCGAGCAAGTGCATTATCCCAGCAGCAACACCGCCGACCCCAAGCGAGACCATCATCAAACCAAGTTGCGAGACGGTCGAGTAAGCCAGAATGCGCTTGATGTCCGCCTGGGCGATTGCGATGAGCGCTGCCATCAACGCTGTCGTCACTCCGATCCAAACAACGATCGTGAGCGACGACGTTACGCCGTTGATTGCGCCCAATGAGAAAAGCGGATAGACGCGTGCTACAAGGAACACCCCGGCGGCAACCATCGTTGCCGCGTGGATAAGTGCGCTGACCGGTGTGGGACCTTCCATCGCGTCCGGCAACCAGACATGCAGCGGGAATTGCCCTGACTTGCCGACGGCGCCGCAGAAAATCAGCAGCGCAATGAACGTGGCGCTCGCACCCAGGAGCGCGAGACCGGCGCTTTCAAGACAACCGTTTCCGCCATCGTAAAAGAGAAGCGTGCCGCTGCGATTGTAAAGCCAGAGCATCCCGAGAAAAAATCCCATGTCACCGATGCGCGTGGTGATGAATGCTTTTTTTGCGGCACCTGCCGCGCTCGGTCGCTCAATCCAGAACCCAATGAGCAAATACGACGCGAGCCCCACTAGTTCCCAAAAAATGAAAAGCAGAAGCAAACTGTTTGCGATAACCAGCCCAAGCATCGCCCCGGAGAAGAACGACATGTAAGCGAAGAAACGTGTGAAATTTTTGTCCTCGGCCATGTAACCGACGCTGAAGACGAAAATGCAAAGTCCTACCAGCGAGATCATCACCAGCATTGCCGCCGCAAGCGGATCGAGAACAAATCCTAGACGCAACGTTTGTTCGCCGAACGTGAACCAAGTGAAATTCTGAATGACGCGGAATCCCTGCGTTTGCAGTGTCAGCAAGAATGCTAGGACCGACATTGCGAGTGCGACGACTTGCCCCGTGATCGCGAGCACGACTGCGCTTTTGCGCCGCAGTTTCGACAGACTCAAAATCACCAGCGACGCCGCAAAGGGCACCGCCGGGATCAGCCAAAGATGATCGATAATCCAGCTCATGCGACGATTGCAAGCACGAGCGCGAGTTCAGAATTCATCCTTTTAGCTGGTCGAGTTGATCCACGTTGGTCGTGCGATAATGGCGGTAAACGGCAATCACCATCGCAAGGCCAACAGCGGCCTCGGCGGCGGCGATGGCAATGGAAAAAATTGCGATCATCACGCCGACTGGCTGTTGCGCGGGCGGACTGAAACGCCAGAAAGCAATGAAATTCAAGTTCGCCGCGGTCAACATCATTTCAATGCCGATGAGAATGAAAATGGCGTGGCGCCGACTGAGCGCGGCGAGGAGGCCGATGGAGAACAACGCCGCGGAAACGATGAGGAAAACCTGGAGCGTGGGAGTCATGGTTAAGGCGTTACAAGAGTTAGACGACTTACATTGTTAAAAAGGAAGTTTGCGACTGCGCCGATTCAAAGTTGTAACCTTTGTAACTCTTTTAACTCTCTTCATCGCTTCTCCTCCATAACGAGAACCAACGCGCCGATCAGCGCGGCAGTCAGCAGAAGCCCGACGCATTGCAATGGCCAGACGTAACTGGTCATTAACGCCTGGCCGATTCGTTTGACCGTGAGCGCAGGAACGTGCGGAGCGACAATGGAAAGCGATTGCGTCTTCACAATCGACCACGTCAAGCCGCCAAACACAGCGACGGCGATTGCAACGCCGCTCCAATTAAATCCGCGATCTTTTCCAGCATGGCGTCGCGTCAAAAGAATAGTGAAAACAATCAACACCGCCACCGCGCCGATGTAAATGAAGACCAACGCCAGGCCGACGAACTCCGCGCCGAGTAAAAAGAAGAATGCCGCGATACCAACAAGGGCCACCGCGAAGCTAAGCGCAGCGTGCATTAGTTTTCGCAACGTTGCAGCCGCCAGCGCCGCTGCGAGGGTGAAAATGGAAATGATCACGAAGGCGGCGCTGCTCATTCGGCGAAGCGATAGACGCGCGGCGCGAATTTCCTTTTCGTGTCGAGAAGGATCGACAGCGCAGTGTAAACGACGGCAATAACCACTAGCGACCAGAGCCATCCGCGCAGGCCGCGGCTGGCGTAATGCCATACGGCGGCGGCGACAATGCACGTGAACGCCATCGGCAACATGAATTTCCAAGCGAAATTCATCATTTGATCGATGCGCGTGCGCGGGAGCGTGCCGCGGACCCAGATGTAAACGAAAAGCAGCGCGCCAAGCTTTACTAAAAACCAGACGTAGGATGGAATAATTTCAAGTATGCGCGCGGGCGCGTGCCAGCCGCCCAGAAACAAGGTCGTCGCAAGCCCACTGACTGCGAACATTCCGATGTATTCAGCCATGAAAAACGTGGCGTATTTGAATCCGGAATACTCGGTCATGTGTCCGGCGACGATCTCAGATTCGCCTTCCGGGACGTCGAATGGTGTGCGGTTGGATTCCACCAGACCAGAGACAGAAAATAGAATGAACGCCGCCGCGCCCCATGGTGTGAAAGCAAACCAGCGCGGTACCAATCCAAACGTGTAACCAGCCTGCGCAGCGACAATCCGGTCGGGTGTAAGCGAACCGACGACCATCACCACCGGAAGCACACTGATAATGAGCGGCAGCTCGTAACTGAACATTTGCGCGATCGCGCGCATCGCGCCGAGCATGGAAAATTTATTGTTGCTGCCCCAGCCAGCCATGAAGACTGCGAGTTCCGTTGCCGATCCAACGGCGAAGAAAAAGAGAATGCCACCGTCGATGGTGAACGGTGTCATGTTTCGGCCATACGGAATCACGCCCAAGGTAAGGATCGCCACAGCGGCGATGAGAACTGGTGCCAGAAAGTGCACGATCTTGTCCGCGCGCGCCGGCACGATGTCTTCCTTGATCAACATCTTGATGCCATCGGCAATTGGTTGGAACAGACCGAACGGCCCGACCCGATTCGGTCCGTAGCGGTTCTGCATTCTTGCGAGAATTTTGCGCTCCAGCACGGAAATGAGCGCGAAAAGCGTGAGGAACACAGCGAGTAGCATGAAAATATTGATCAGAATAGACGCTACCTGGACCACCCAACCGGGCGATCCCGCCAGCCACGACAGCAGCCATTGCTTGGCGTGGACGAAGGCCTGGTCAATAGATTTGCTCATCCCGGGTGAAGAAAACCGTTGATTGCCAGGTTAATCAAGAGAGAACGCGGATGACTTTCGGTTTGAAGCCGGCTCGTAACCGGCCCGGGGCGCAATATTCATCTTTTCGCATAGAGCGGTTTTGGCTTTGCAGGGAGCCTTTGGTGCAGTACCTTTGGCGTCCGCAATGCGAACGCTGGTTTTGTTGCTCGCCGCTCTTTTTGCGAGCGCCGGTTTGATCTTCGGAGAAATCAAGACTCCGGAGAATGCGCCGATTGAAATCACTTCCACTGGGGAAACGACGTATGAAAATGGGCTGGCAACGGCGCACGATAATGTCGCGATTCACATTGGCAATACAGACATCTACGCCGATTACGCACAATACAATTCCACCACGCACGACGTGGAGTTGAGAGGCCACGTGCGAATCTATCGTGATGCGAGCCTCTACGTCACAGACAGCGGCGTTTACAACACCGAAACAAAAAAGATCCGGGCAATAAGTGGCCGCACCGAGTCGCAACCTTATTTTCTCGGGGGCCAGACTGTGAGCTCAATTTCCGAGAATGGGTATCTGATACGAGACGGCACTTTTACCACGCACGATTCGGCGAAGCCTGATTTCCACCTTCACGCGCGAAAGATCCGTATTTACGAGAAGGACCGCGTGATCATGCAGTACGTGACGGCATACATCGGAAACGTGCCGGTTTTTTGGTGGCCGTACCTGTACCAGTCACTCAACGAGGCGTTCAGTTTTACGGTTTCACCGGCGTACTTGAGTTCATGGGGACCGTCGCTCCTCACTCAGGTGACATTCCCAATCACAGACGATATCAAAGGGCGCGTCCGGCTCGATTACTTTGGCCGTCGCGGGCCCGCCATCGGCTTCGATCCCGTTATTGATTATGGGAAGGACGAGAACAGTCAGGCGAGGGTAAAGACCTTTTACATTCAGGATCAAAACCCGAACCTGAATCAAACGGCCGTGCCGCGGAAAGGTGTTCCTACCGGGCGATACCGGCTGAGCCTGGAAGACCGGACCAACTTTACTGATGACATCTACGGTATCGCGAACACAACGAAGCTAAGCGACCAGTACGTGATGCAGGACTTTTACCAGGGCGAGTTTCGGATCGATCCTGTTCCGGACAATGTAGTCGCATTAACGAAAGCGAATCCTTTTTTCACCATCACGGGCATCGAGCGTTTCCAGGCGAACGAGTTTTTCTCTACAACAGAACGTTCGCCGGAAGTGGTATTGGACATTAAGCGCCACGCACTTTTCGGAGGACCTATTTTTTACGAGGGCGAGAGCGGCTTTGCTAATTTGCGGCTACAATTCCCTCAGGGTGCAGGTTTTGAGAACTACGGCACGGATCGCTTCGACACCTTCCATCAACTAACTTATCCAAACACATACTTTGGATGGCTTTCGGTTGTACCACGGGTTGGCTTTCGCGGTACCTATTATGGCAAGACATGGGACTTGGGGTCGACAACCTTTGTGCCGCCATCAAATCCACTCGTGCCTGACTTTATTCTCCCGCCGCCAACTTTGGCTAACCCAGTTCAGTTCGATGGAGACACATTTCGCACGGTTTTTAACACCGGTGCAGAAGCTTCGTTCAAGATCTCGCGTACCTGGGAGAATGTTCAAAGCCGCGCGTTTGGGTTGGATGGACTCATGCACGTTATTCAACCATTCACCAACTTTTCGTACGTGGATGAGAACGGAGCTAATCCGACGGCAATTTTGGGGTTCGATCGGTATCAACCTTCGACCCAGCTCCGGGCGATTGATTTCCCGCAGTTTACGACCATCGACTCGATCGATAATTGGACGGTGTGGCGGGTGGGCGTTCGCAACCGGCTGGAAACGCGGCGCGATGACAAAACGATGACGTGGTTTGAGCTCGACAGCTTCTTTGATGTGAACTTCGACAACCCCTACGACCGTACCGACTACTCAAATTTCTTTAACAACATTCGGTTTACACCTCTCCCGTGGGTCTCGCTTTCAGTCAATTCACAGGTGCCGGCTTTCTCGAAGGGCTTTACCGAAGTGAATACGCTCGCGAGCGTGCAACCGCTAGCCAATCTGCAATTGAGCGTCGGGCATCGCTATTTGAATGACAATCCTTTCTTTCTCAACAGCAGCCTGTTTCTCGTTGGTGGATATTATCGAATCGACGATAACTGGGGTATTGGAGCCCAGGAGCAATATGAAGCCACAACAAGCACGCTCGAGGAACAACGCTACTCCATTTACCGGGACCTCTCCAGCTGGGTGGCCTCCTTCGGCGGCGTCATACGCGACAATAAAGGAGTGAAGGAGTATGGCATTCTGTTTACCGTAACGCTGAAGGCATTCCCGAAGTTTGGATTCGATTTGAACTTTGACCCTACGTCCTCAGGAGAATGAACCAAATTGCGCGAATAATCTCGAGGCCGCAGGATGCGGTGGCCCACTTGTGCTGCTGCTGATTCGCGCAGCATTCTCCAATCATGGATCTTGCAATCATCGGCTCCGGCTACGTTGGCCTCGTGACCGGCGCCTGTTTCGCCGATGTTGGCCATAATGTCATTTGCGTAGATAACGACGCGGAAAAAATCAAACAACTGCAATCCGGTGAAGTGCCGATCTATGAGCCGGGACTTGAGGAAATAATTCATCGGAATGTCTCGGCGCGACGGCTGCGTTTCACCGGCAGTATTCAGGATGGAGTGGACGACTCACAAATTATCTTTATCGCCGTTCCGACTCCACAGCTGCCAGATGGCGATGTCGATCTCAGTTTTCTGGAGAAAGTTGCGCGGGAAATCGCAGGCGTGTTGACCGGTTATCGCGTGATTGTTGACAAGAGCACAGTGCCAGTGAAAACGGGCGAAAAAGTGGCGGAATCAATCAAAAGATATAACCGCCACGGCGCGAACTTCGATGTGGTCAGTAATCCGGAATTTCTGCGCGAAGGCTGTGCGGTAGCCGACCTGATGCATCCAGATCGCATTGTGATCGGAGCGCAAAGCGAACACGCCATCGATCTCATGAAAAAAGTTTATGAGCCATTCATGGCGCCGATACTGGTGACTGATATTAACAGCGCCGAGATCATCAAACATTGCGCGAACTCATTTCTGGCCCTGAAAATTTCCTATATCAACGCGGTCTCGGCGATTTGCGAGGCGAGCGGCGCCGATGTCGAAAAAGTCGCTGACGGAATTGGAATGGATCATCGGATCGGGCGCGATTTTCTTAAGGCGGGAATTGGATACGGCGGTTCCTGTTTTCCCAAAGACATCGCTGCGTTCATTACGATCAGCGAGCGACTTGGCACTCCGTTCAATCTGCTTGAGGAAGTGCAACGCATAAACAATGCTCAAAAAGAGCGTTTTCTGAAGACGATCCGGGAAACGCTGTGGGTGTTGCGGGAAAAGCGGATTGCAGTCTGGGGCCTCACATTCAAACCGGACACAGACGACGTTCGTTCGTCTGTGGCAATCGAGCTGGTGACAAACCTGCTGCGCGAAGGAGCGCACGTGGTTGCCTACGACCCGAAAGGAATGCAAAAAGCACGCGCTATAAAAGCGATCGCGGACACAGAATTTGCTTCGTCGGCTCTCGAAGCGGTGAGCGATGCCGAAGCGCTGATTATCACGACGGAATGGAATGAATTTGCCAACGTGGACCTCGCGGTGGTGAAAGAAAAAATGAGGACGCCGATTGTGTTCGATGGGCGAAACCTGCTTGACCCTGAAACGATGAGGCGATTGGGATTCCATTATCATTCGATCGGGCGCGCGAGGGTGAAGCCGCAGTAACTGCAGGAAATATGGCGCAGCTCTCTGCTCGCCAAATCGCATTGACCGCCCTGCGGCTGTGGCGGGAAGAGAAACGCTTCGCCGATTCCATCATCTCAGAGCTTCTTGCGGAGACCGTGCTTAAGCCTTCCGATCGCGCATTCGCGCTGGAGTTGTTTTACGGCGTCCTGCGCAATCTGACCTTGTTAGATTTTTGGATCCGTCGCCTGCGCGCTTCCCGCGTTGAGAGCGATCTTCGCGACATTCTGCGACTCGGCTTATATCAACTTCTCTTTCTCGAAACTGCCGAACACGCAGCGGTCCATGAAACCGTATCGCTCGCGTCGAAAAAGCAGCGAACGATCATCAATGCCATGCTTCGTGCTGCAACCCGGCGGAGGAGCGAGTTGCTCCCACACGCCGAAGCGCAGCCCTTGTTCGTTCGAACGTCGCATCCGCAATTTCTAGTCGAGCGCTGGCAACAGCACTTTGGAGCCGAGCACGCGCAAGAGCTGTGTGAATTGAACAATCTTCCTGCGCCAGTTTATGCGCGCATCAATTTGTTGAGAATCGATCGAACAGAATTCCTCCGGACTTATCCCGAATCGCGCCTTGTCCCTGACAACCCGAACTTCGTGAAAGTCAATTCGTTACCCTCCGACGCTTTGGAACGGGGTCATTGTTACGTTCAGGACCCGAGCACCACGATTGCCTGCCAGTTGCTAGACCCAAAACCCGGAGAAAGAATCCTCGATGCGTGCGCAGCGCCGGGCGGGAAAACCGCACTTATCGCGGAACAAGTCAAAAACCGAGCATTCATTGCGGCGTGCGATCGCGAGCAGCGTCGCGTTCGGGCAATGCGTGCTAACTTGCAACGACTCGGTGCTCAGATTGCATTGGTTGAGCAGTGCGATTGGACAAGACAATCGCGATCAATTTTTCAATCGGCTAATGGCGGGTTTGATCGCGTGTTAGTTGACGCTCCATGCAGCAACACAGGCGTGATGCGCCGCCGTGTCGATGTGCGTTGGAGATTAACCCCGGCGGACTTCGGACGCATGCAAGAGCGGCAGATCGCGATCATCCGCGCTGTGCTTCGGTGGTTGAAGCCAGGCGGTGTCGTTGTTTACAGCACATGCAGCCTTGAGCCAGAAGAGAATGAAGAGGTCGTTCGTCGCATCGTCGCTGAAACGCCAGCCCTGCGCTTGGAAGCGCAAAAACATTCCCTGCCCTTTCGCGACGGTTTTGATGGCGCATTCGCGGCGAAACTTGTTCGAAGCACGTAATGCTGTAGCCGCCGCTCTGTGAGCGACGCGCCGGGTATCTGTAAAGCAGGTCAGCGCCGCGCTTCCCACAGGGAAGCGGCTACAGTTGCATCCGGCCGGGCTGGTGGAATGATAAGCGCCTATGCACGACGACCGGTTCGACAAACTCGCAAAACTCCTGGTGGAATACTCCATCCGTCTCAAGCGCAATGAAACGGTCCTGATTGAAGCATTCGATATTCCTGACGAAATGACCGTCGCGCTGATACGCGCCGTGCGGAAAGCGGGCGGGGTGCCGTTTGCGCTGACTTATCAAACCCGCGTAAACCGCGCACTCGCGCTCGAAGCCTCGGATCGGCAGCTAAACCTGATGGCAAGCCACGAGCTGGCGCGTATGAAAAAAATGAATGCCTACATCGCCGTACGCGGCAGCCACAACATCACCGAATTAGCCGATGTCCCGCCAGAGAAGATGAAACTGATCGGCAAAAAGATGCGCCCAGTGCAGGATCAGCGGGTTAGAAAGACAAAATGGGTCGTCTTACGTTGGCCGACGGCGTCAATGGCACAGCTTGCCGGGATGAGCACGGAGGCGTTTGAAGATTTCTATTTCGATGTCTGCACACTGGACTATCGCAAACTGCAGCCTGGCATGAAGGCGCTCCAGCGGTTGATGGAAAAAACCGACCGTGTCGAAATCAAAGGTCCCGGCACTGATCTGCATTTCGGTATCAAGGGAATTCCAGCTGTGATCTGCGGTGGCGATCGCAATATTCCCGATGGCGAAGTTTTCAGCTGCCCGGTGAAAGATTCCGTGGAAGGCCATGTTACGTTTAATGCGCCAAGCATTTATCAGGGAATCGCTTTCAATGGCATCCGTCTCGAATTCAACAGAGGAAAGATCGTCGATGCGACCAGCAACGAGACGAAAAAGCTGAACAAGATTCTCGATTCAGATCCGGGCGCACGTTACATAGGCGAATTTTCGCTGGGCTTTAATCCGCGGGTGCTACAACCGATGCGCGACATCTTGTTCGATGAAAAAATCGCTGGCTCGTTTCATTTCACCCCGGGACAAGCTTACGAAGAGGCAGATAATGGAAACCGGAGCCAGGTTCACTGGGACATGGTCAGCATCCAGCGTCCCGATTACGGCGGCGGCGAAATCTACTTCGACGCCAAATTGATTCGAAAAGATGGCGAGTTTTTGCCTAAGCAGCTGCGCTCGCTGAACTGGAAGTGAAGTGATTGTTCACGCGCCGCTGCATGCGTCTCTTAGGTCACGTGAGACCTGCGGAAATTGAGCGCGCAGAATCCCCTCGTCCACTACGCTCGCTTCGGCCCGCCAAGAAGATTTAGTTGCACCATGGCGATGTCGCCACTCTCGTTAAGCTCGAGATTCGCGATTTCAAACATGGGCGCGCCTTCGGCTGGGCCGGGTCCGGCGCCAGGCAACTGAACAACGACTTGCTTGGAGTTGGAATTTAGGATGACCGATGCAATTTCGAGTGACGGCGAAAACTCGAGCGTGCTGATCTGGAACGGAACCGTGATGAACACAGAGGCACGTCCCTGTGGTGACGGGGTGACTTGGACTGGCGCGGTCTCAGAATTGGGGACCAGTTGCAATCCTGCCACTGCGAATGACGGCATGCCAGTGAGAGTCGGTCTCTGTTGCTGGGAGGGAACCACGCGAATGGTGCCTAGCGCGCCAGCGACAGGCTGAATCTTCATGATTTCGAAGGCGACCTGCAAATTCAACGCAGTCTGAGCGCGCTGAGGCGAAGGCAAACGCATCGTGACGAGCTTCGATATGGGACGCACTTTCAAGACACCCATCTTAAAGCTCGGCGTCAACTGCATGGCGGCGATCTCGAAAGAGAAAGTAAGCTGCACGGATGTTTGCATCGTGGCAGCAGGCGGTTGTGGCTTGGCTACCGGCGTGGCGGGGGCTTTGGTTATTGGAGCGGTTGGAGTTTGGGTTGTTTCTGGCATGGTTGCAGGTGTTGTTGTTTGCGGAAATACAGGCTCAGTGGAAATAGCATTTGGAAAATCAGACACGGACTCGGTAGTCGCTTCGCCCAGTGGAAATTGAGTCGCAGTTGCAATGATCTCGTGAGGTTGCTCTTGCGCGATCGGTTCAACTGCAAATTCTGTTGCCGGTTCTACGGCAGGCCATGCAAATTCTGCGCCCGAAAGCGTCTCCTCACTCGGCTCCTCCGAGGGCAATACGGATTCTTTCGCATCTCCGAAAAATTCGCTCGGTTCCTGCGTGGAGAATGTTACTTCCTCTCCATCTTCCGAGATCTCATCCGGCTTTTGCGGAGTGATCGTAGAAACTTCGGCAAACTCACTGGTTGCTGAAGCTGTAGCCATTTCAGCAGCCTGCAAGATGGCTGGCCGCGAGATCTCCGGTGTTTGTTCGACTACTGTCCCCACAGATTCGAAATCAGGCTCGGCAACCGGCGCCAATTCGCGGTCAGGCTCGCGACTGGCCGGGGCTCGTGAGGCCTTTGCTCTGCGTTCTTTCAATCGATCAAAAGCGCCGCTCAATTTGCCCGTAGGCACGGCAGTGTGTCGCAACGAAGCCTTCCACGGTTTTAATTGCACCGAAACCTGACGGGGGCCCCCAACAAAGCCGTTGTCTTGCACGCTACTCGTCTGCGCTGGCGCGACTCCCGGGTTGAATACGGCAGCGCCGCCGGCGGTACGCTCTGCGGGAGGCTCAAGCCGCAAGTGACGCGGGACGTTGAAAGCATGTCGGCGAACCACGGGCACGATCACCCAAGCCAGTATGATTATGGCCGCCAACAATAAGCCACCAGCAATCGCCAACCTTCGGCTCGCCATGCCTGCAATGGTGGATGACGAGACGTTTGCGGTCGCTGGTCCCACAGCGGATTTCTCCGACGGACTTGTTTGAACAGAGAGCTGCTGATTGTTCTGTTCGTTAGAAGTAGACGGAGCCTGCGGCGTCTCGGCTCCTACAGCTTGCGCCGCAGTTGTCGATTCACCGCCAACCGGGGACGATTCGGATGCCGGTTGTTGTGGGTGCGAGTTGGTTTCCCCAGTTGACTCGCTCGAGGCCGAAGTCGGCTGTCCAGCTGTTGCGTCAGCACTGGCAATCTCCATCCCGGCATTTGGCCCCTTCAAACCTGGGCCCAAGGCCAGCGTTTCACTGTTCGACACTTCGCCTTGTTTGTTTGCAGCAAACACCTTGTCCGGAATAGGACTCGGCTCAACTGCCGGACCGCCCTCCGTCTGGGGCGCAACAACATTTGTTGTGTCGAACGCCAGCGCAGGCGCCGTTGAACCTTCCGGCCTTTGCATCCAACCGACATCATAAAAAGCGTCGGCAAAAACAGTGTTAAGCGCCGGCGAGTAAATCTTGTTAGCCGAACTGGTCCAATCGGCGGCCTTCTCCGGATTGTTATGCTTATACTCCCACGCTGCCTGGGCATAATAAAGCGCCGGCGTATCTCCGGTAAATTGAAACTCCTCCATCATCGCGTGCGCGCGGCTCTCTTTTCCCTCGAGCAAAAGCGTCATGTAAATCTTGAATTTAATAAGCTCCGCCGCCTGATTTTTATCGCCGCCCGGGATTCGATTATTAAGCCCCTCAAAACGCTCTCTCGCCTTTGCGTAGTCCTTCTTCTTAAAGGGGATTTGCGCGAGGTTGTATTGCGCTTCGCGAAGTTTCGGGTCCAGCCGGGCTGCCTTCTTAAATGCAGCTTCGGCTTGGTCAAATTGCTGCTGCTGCATCAGAATCTCGCCGCGTAAATTCAAAGTAGCCGGCTTATTCGGGTCCGCCTGGTCGGCCTCATCGATTAATTTAAGGGCTGTCGCGAAATCACCTTGCCGAAGGGCCTGTTGCGATTGCTCGAATTTCGAACGCGCGGCCGCTTTGGTCTTTTCCGAGCGCTCTGCAGCTGTCATGAGCGGCAATGAAGGTCGCCCTTCGCCAGCCGGCTTTTCCAACCACCCGACTTCATAAAGTGATTCTGCAAAAAGTTTGTTCAGCTGCGGTGAATAATTCTTCTCGGCTGCGCTGATCCAATCTTTGGCTTCGCTTTGATTCTTCTGTTGTAGCGCGACCGCTGCCTTCACATAGTCAACGGCCGGCGTATCGGGCGAAAGCTCCAGCTTGGCCAGCATCGAATCCACCATGTTCCCTTTGCCCTCCTGCAGATACGTCAGAAGAATTTTGTATTGAATCAGCTGCGAAGCTTCTTTTGCCAGATCAGATTCACCACTGGAGAGCAGTTGCTCAAAGCGTTTCCTCGCCTCCGCCCAATCTTTTTTCAGAAACGGTATCTCCGCCAGGTTAAAGCGCGCATTCCAAAACTTCGGATCGATTCGGGCCGCCTCTTGCAATGCTGCTTCCGCTTTGTCGTAATTGCCTTGTCGCATCAGGATGACGCCGCGCAGATTCTTTGACGCGGCAAGATCAGGCTGACGAGCATCAATGGCGTCGAGTTGCTTTAGCGCCTCCGAAAATTTCTTGGCATCAAACGCGCGATACGCCGCGTTGTACATCTCCTCCAACTCGGCTTTGGTCGGGGCGACATTGTCCGCCGCAAATGAATTTGCTGCGAACGAGCCCATTACCAGCGCGGCCACCGCCGTCATCCCCCAGAGTCTCATGCGGTAGCGACTGAAGCTCTGTTCAGCGCGTCTGACAAGTGGAAAGTTGCTCCTCCGAATCGATTTTTCAGCGGCCTTCGGAAAAAGCGCCAACCGCCTTGATCGCCTCATGCTGGCTCAGTCATTGAGATTGGCCACGATCCGTAGACCTTCCAAAGTGAGGTGAGGACGAATCACGCCGATCTCTGGCAAGCGTCCCGCGATCAGGCGCGCGTAGCCGCCTGTCGCTACAACGTAAACCTTCTTGCGTCGAAACTGCTCT
The DNA here is from genome assembly GCA_003218415.1 of Verrucomicrobiota bacterium. Classification (GTDB taxonomy): domain Bacteria; phylum Verrucomicrobiota; class Verrucomicrobiia; order Chthoniobacterales; family UBA10450; genus Udaeobacter. The sequence goes on from QHNK01000027.1 coordinate 32,058, forward strand.
GCTCTGATTCGTGCAAGGATTTCCCGAACCAATCCACGATACCCAAACACGGCGCCAGACAGCATCGCCTCGATCGTCGATTTACCTACTGCGCGTCGCGGCTCTTTCAACGAAAGCCTGGGCAGAAGGGCCGTTCGTTGATAAAGAAAGTTCGTCATCGCTTCGAGTCCGGGCGCAATCACGCCGCCGGCGTAGGTGCGGCGCTCGGAAACGATATCGAAAGTTACCGCGGTTCCGAAATCCACCACGATCGCGGGAAATCCATAAAGCTCCGCAACTGCCGCAGCGTTCGCCAGCCGGTCTGCGCCAATGGATTGCGGCTGGGGATAATCAATTCCTACGCCCAGCTTCAGCTTCCAATCCAGCCAAAGCACGTTTGCCTTTTTTTTAGCGGCGTTTGAGATCGCAGAGTTTTTTGCGGGCACCACCGACGAGACGACCACCTTCCGCACCGTTCGTTGTGCAAGAAATCCGACGACCACGCTGCTTGAAAGTTTGCTCGTGGCGATCCGCGCGGGAGCCGAGACTCGCCTTGTCGATGCAAACGCAAACTTTGCATACGAGTTACTGATATCGATCAACAAATAATCGGAGTCACGCGCCACGACTAAGATGCAGACACCGAACGCTAGGCTCAGTCAAGCCATCCGTCGCATGAGCCATTCGTCGCATGCGCGCTTGCGACGCTCCCGCCAACGCGTAGCCTCGATTTGTGAGAAGGTTGGTCCATCGCCCGCGCCGCTTGCGGCGCTCTCACGCTCTGCGAAATCTCGTCCGCGAGACACAATTGAGCGTTCACGATCTCATTCTCCCGCTGTTTGTAAGTGAAAAATTGGATCACCGCCGGCCGATCGCCAGCATGCCGGGGGTTTTTCAGTTGTCTGTGAAAGAGATCGCCGATGAAGCGCGCGCCGCTCAGGATCTTGGGCTACAAGCTGTCCTGCTTTTCGGCATCCCCGAACAGAAAGACGAACAGGCCACGGGCGCTTACGCAGAAAATGGGGTTATTCAAAAAGCGCTGCGGGCGATCAAATCAAAATGCCCCGATCTGGTTACCATCACCGACGTCTGCCTGTGCGAATACATGAGCCATGGCCACTGCGGCGTCACTCGGATTGATGGAGATCATTTCCACGTCCTCAACGACGAGAGCGTCGAACTGTTGGTGAAAACGTCGCTTTCTCACGCAGCAGCAGGCGCAGACATGGTTGCGCCGAGCGACATGATGGATGGGCGCATTGGCGCGATTCGCGAGGCGCTCGATTCCGCAGGGTTCGATCAAACGGGGATCATTAGTTACGCCGCCAAGTTTGCGTCGGCGTTTTACGGGCCATTCCGGGAGGCCGCTGAAAGCCCGCCGCAGTTTGGCGATCGTCGTTCTTACCAGATGGATATCGCCAACGCGAATGAAGCGCTGCGCGAGGTAGCCCTCGATATCGATGAAGGAGCCGATATCGTGATGGTTAAACCCGCGTTGCCTTACCTCGATATCTTATGGCGCGTTCATGAGCGCTTTGGAAAACCGACTGCGGTCTATCATGTCAGCGGGGAGTATGCGATGGTCAAAGGCGCTGTCGAGAAAGCACTCTTGGATGAGCGCACCGCAGTCCTCGAGATCATGACTGCGCTCAAACGCGCCGGCGCGGACATTGTTGTCACCTATTGGGCACGCGAACTTGCGAAATGGCTGCGGGGATGACAAGCCGCAACGGCGAAACAGATCAACACGCCCGGCTGAAGCGGCTCGCATTTCTGTGGGCGCAGGCGCAGGGATTTTCCGTATGCGCAATGGAAGTGAGTTTGCCAAAATGCCGGTATCGGGCCGACCTCGCCGCGTGTCGACCGCAGCCGAAACAGATTGGAACGACTGCGATCTTCGAATGCAAACAAGTGCTTTGCGATTTGCGACGAGACAATTGCCGCACTGATGCGGCGCGGCAGCGACTCGAAGCAATCTGTAAACGTCGCCAAATTCTCGAAACGCGCTTGCGCGTACATTATCCGAGCCTGCGGAGTGCTGATGCGCTCTTCCCCGAATTGGACTCGCAAAGCTTCGCTGCGATCGGTCACCGCGGTTACGCGCGCCTCATAGGTGAGCTGCGCACATTGCAAAATCGGCTCTACGATTGCACCAAGTTCGACAAATTAATTCGCTACCGCTGCGCGAATTTGTTTTTCCTTGTCCTGCCTGAGGAGTTATTCCGCGATCCGGAAATCCCGGTTGGCTGGGGCGCGCTTGTTGAATCCAATGGCGCCCTCACACTCGCGCGTAAACCAATCTGGCGCGAAAATACACAAGAGGATCGCATTCGCCTTTTGCACCGAATCGCCGTGGCGGGAACGCGAGCCCTGAATCGAAACCTGCATGATCCCGGCGTCTTCCTGCAGCCGCTCTAGACGGGCACAAGCAGATTGTGCCCAGTCATCTCCTTTGGCTGCGGCAGGTCGAGTAGGAACAATAACGTGGGCGCGACATCGGCCAGGATTCCGTCTTCGCAGCGGAATTCTGCCGCATCTTTGGCAACATAAATAAAGTGAACGAGATAGTTCGTGTGCGCGGTGTTCGGCGAACCGTCGGGGTTGCGCATCTGCTCGCAATTTCCGTGGTCCGCCGTGACCAAAGCCTTCCCGTCGACCTCGAGAAGTTTTGAAATGATGCGCGCGCAACATGCGTCCACGGCCTCCACTGCTCTTATGCCCGCTTCGATGACGCCGGTGTGGCCGACCATGTCGGGATTGGCAAAGTTGAGGATGATGAGATCGTAGTTCGCCATGCGCGCCAGCAGTTCATCGGTCACTTCGAAGGCGCTCATCTCCGGTTTCAGGTCGTAGGTGGCGACCTTTGGCGAGGGAATCAGTTTGCGGTCTTCGCCGGGAAACGGTTTCTCGATTCCGCCGTTAAAAAAGTAAGTTACATGCGCGTATTTCTCCGTCTCGGCCATGCGCAGTTGCGATTTGCCAGCCGCGCTCACCACTTTGCCTAGGATATTGGGAAGCTCTTCCGACGGAAAAACAAACGGCGAAGAAAAACGGACATCATACTCGGTGAAGCTGACGAAATGGACTTGCGGCCATACTTCGCGGTCAAACCCATCGAAATCCTTCAGTAGAAACGCTTGCGAGAGCTGGCGCGCGCGGTCAGCACGAAAATTGAAAAACAAAACTGAGTCGCCATCGCGCACGCGCTGTTCATTGGCGTGCGAGAAAATCAACGGCGGCATGAATTCATCTGTCTTTCCAAGCGAGTATTGTCGATCTACTGCGGTTGAAGGCGATGAATTGCAGATTTCACCGCGACCGAGAACAATGGCGTCCCACGCTTTTTTCGTGCGGTCCCACCGGCGGTCCCGATCCATCGCGAAATAGCGGCCCACGACTGTGACGAGCCGCCCGCCGCTTTTCTGAAGTTTCTCTTCGCACGTTTTCAAAAAGGCCGCCCCGCCGGTGGGAGAAGTGTCGCGCCCGTCGGTGAACGCGTGGACGAGAATCTCTCTGACGCCTGCTGCGTGCGCCGCGTTCGCCAGCGCGACCATGTGCGAATAATGGCTATGCACGCCGCCGTCCGAAACCAGCCCTAACAAATGAAGCCGATGACCACGCGCGCCTGCAAAGGTCTCCTGTAATACTCTGTTGCGCGTTAGTTCACCTTCCTCGATCGCCTTGTTAATTCGCGTCAGGTCTTGATAAACGATTCTACCCGCTCCCAGGTTAAGGTGGCCAACTTCCGAGTTGCCCATCTGGCCAGCGGGGAGCCCGACATCTTCTCCGCTCGCGCTTAGCTTGCTGCATGGATAATCGCGATAGAGTTGGTCGTGAAACGGCGTTCGCGCGAGCAAAGTCGCATCGCCATTCTCTTCACGCTTTTCTTTCCCGCCCGGATTAATCCCCCAGCCGTCGCGAATGATGAGCATCACCGGGCCAGCCATACATCGCGCACTTTGCCGATGAATGAGAACACGACAAGCGGTTTCACGAGGTTGCGGATTGACAATGCGAAACACGCGCGCCTAGATCGGCTTCGTGAAATGGCGCAATCAGTTGCTGGCGTTTTTTTGTCTCCTCGTCTTTGCCGGACTAGGCGTTCTTTATTTTCAACACTGGGTCTTCCGGAAGCCGTTCGGAATTATTTTGTTTATCGGCGAAGGACTCGCGCCGGATCGATTGGCCCCGACGCGCGCTTACTCGGGAGGCGCAGGCACACGCCTAAGCCTGGATTCGATGCCTCGTATGGCTTTGCTGACGAATTACTCGAAAGATTTCGCTGCTCCAGACTCGGCGGCTGCCGCCACGGCAATTGCGACCGGTACGAGGGGGCCTAACGGCGCAATCGCGATCAATGGCGATAAAAAACCCATACCGAGCATCATTGAGTTAGCTCGCGAATATGGACGCGCCACTGGCCTCGTGACAGACACAAAATTGACCGATCCGACAAGCGCTGCTTTTTATGCGCATCCGGTCGATCCGAACGATATCGAGAAGATTGCGGCTGAGTTCGTCGATGGAGGAAAGATCGATATCGCGATGGGAGGCGGCGCGTCGCAATTTCTTCCCGCTGCAAAAGGGGGCGAGAGACAGGACAGACGCGATCTTTTGCTCGAGCTCCGCGGCAACGGTTTTGATATCGTTCGTACCCGAGCCGAGTTGGAGGCGATCCCGGCCTGGCGCCGGCCGAAGCTTTTTGGCGCTTTTAACAATGCGGAGCTCGCGTTCGCAAATCAGGTCGAAGAGCGCGGCCAGCAACCGAATCTTTCGGACATGGTGCAGCGAGCGATCCAACTGCTGCAATATAACGCCGGCGGATACCTGCTCGTGGTTGACGCCGGCCTGATGCGGAAAGCGGCCCAGGAAAACAACGCCGAACGGACGCTCGTGCAAACGCTTGAATTAGATCGCGCAGTCGCCCTTGCGCGACGCTACGCGGGACAAAAGTCGACGATCATTGTCTGCGGCGATGTCGCGATTGGTGGAATGAATTTGAATGGTTTCCCATTTCGACAAGATAGCGGCATTGCGTTACTTGGGCTCAATTCTGCGGGCCAGCCCTGGATTACCTGGGCGACCGGCCCGCACGGCACAAGGTCTTACGGCGCAGCGAACGTTCCGGATAACAAGCAGAATGAACCACCGGCAGAAAATCTGGAACCGGCCGCACTGTTCACAAAATCGGCGCTCCCCACCGTGGACGACGTCGTCGTGTTTGGCAGCGGCCCCGGGACTGATGTGCTTCAAGGGGTGGTCGATAGCACGGCAGTTTTCAAGGTACTTCGCGGTGAGCTCTGAGAGCCAGGCTTCATCGCGCTCACAATTCTGCCCCACAGTCGGCTGGATCCTCAGACATTTCCGACGAAACAAATAACTCCAATATTGATTTTGTCGGCGAGTTAAGAGACACTTGGCGCTCAAACCAATGCAGCTCCTCAGCGCATTTTCACGACCGCAGACCGTCCCCGCCGTGCCTAAAGCCGCGCCGAAAAAGACGCTTTGGATTCTCAATAGTTGGCGCGACCTGATTCTGTACGTCGGCACACCGCTTTTTCTGGTGCCGATGTTTTTGCTGGCGCAGGCGCGCTGGAGCGCACAAGACATTTACATTTTCGTGGCTGCGTTTGGCGCCATGGGCCACCATCTGCCGGGAATGATCCGCGCGTACGGCGATCGCGCGCTGTTCAGACGTTTTCGCTGGCGCTTTATTTTTGCGCCGATTTTTCTGCTCTCGATTTGCGTCGCTTTTTACTGGTGGGACCTCAAGGGGATCGTTCTGATCGTTTTCTTCTGGGGTGTCTGGCATGGGATGATGCAGACCTACGGTTTCTGTCGAATCTACGACGCGAAGACGGGCTCCTTCGCCGCGCTGACGCGCCGGCTCGACTTTGCGACCTGTGCCATCTGGTTTGCGACGGCGGTGCTGCTTTCGCCGCAACGCATGGCCGACACGCTCGAAACGTATTACGCCAGTGGCGGATCATTCATTCAGCCCGGGCTCCTGCACAACGCGCAGCAAGTCGTCCTGGCCATCGCCATTGCAGTAGCCGTTTTGTTCCTGTTCAATTTTTCCCGGATGTGGGCGGAAGGGAAACGTCCCAATCCGGTGAAGCTGGCGCTGTTGGCCACGACCATCGCTTTCTGGTGGTATTGCAATAACGGCGTCACCAACATTCTGGCCGGCATCGCTCTGTTCGAAGTCTATCACGATGTGCAGTACCTCTCGCTGGTCTGGATTTACAATCGCAGCCGTGTGGAAAAGGACAGTTCCATCGGCGGTTTTATGCGCTTTGTTTTTCGAAGAAGCGGTTCGCTGATCGGTCTCTACGTCGGGCTGGTTTTTGCCTACGGTTCCCTTGGCTATTTCAATACCCGTCTCGAAGTCGAGACGATAAAGCGTGTGCTCACCGGCGTAGTGGCGGCGTCGGGTCTTCTTCATTTTTATTACGACGGATTCATCTGGAAAGTGCGCGATCGCTCCATGCGCGAGCATCTCGGTTTGGCCGGAGGAACCGCAACTGCGACATCACGCGAATTTCTGCCTAGCTGGGTGCTGCATGGATTAAAATGGGTAGCGGTATTTGTGATTCCACTCGGTGCGCTCTGGATCGGGCAAACGTGGAGCAAAACGCCGGAAGTGGAACGAGAAGCATGGATCGCGTCGGACTTACCCAACAGCGCTCGTGCTCATTGGAAGTACGCCTTTAGTTTGCACAACGCGGATCGTCTCGATGACGCAGCAGAGCAATACCGCATTGCGCTCCATCTCGATCCGAATCAGAAGGAACCGCATTTCGGCCTCGGCCAGGTTCTCGTTGCGCAATCGCAATTGAGTGAAGGACGCGCCGAATTGGAGGAAGCTTTACGCGGTGACCCGCGCAACGGCGAAGTTCATTCCGAATATGGATGCGTTCTGGAACGGCTCGGCCAGAAAGACGAAGCCAGCAGCGAGCACGCAACTGCCACGCGGCTCGCGCCGAAATCCGGGCGGGTTCATTACGAATACGCGATGTTCCTTTTCCGGGACGGCAAGATGGATCAAGCCATCCCGGAATTTCAGGCTGCGCTCAAACACAACCCGAACCACCCTGAAGCGCATTATCATCTCGGCAGAGCACTCTTTGTGAAAGGCGACTTTGAAGGCGCGAAAGTGCATTATCTGGAGACCGCGCGCCTCGATCCCAAGGCGCCGGTGCACAACGGCCTGGGCGCTGTTTATTTCCGATTGGGGCAAACTTCGGAAGCGATTGCCCAGTTTAAGGAAGCGCTGCGTTTACATCCTGATGACGCAGAAGCCGCGGAAAACCTTCGCTTCGCGCTGGCCACGGGCACACCCAGCGATTCCGCGCCGCGCTGAAACCGATCATCGCCTGCTTGTCACGTCGAACCGCGAAATGACAACAAAGCGATCCTTCCGCCCGCGGCCTTGCTCCGGCCGCAATGAGTCAATTAGTGGCCTATCACGCGAACAGACGGGTCCTGCCGCAATATGTCCGCCGCTGTACCGCGGCCTGTCTGGTTGATCTGACGCCGATCCCATTCGGATAACGCACTAAAGCTTGGCGTCCCGATTGGGCTGATCTTGATTTTCTGCGGAATCCGGGAACCCAATACCCAAACGTACGCATAGCGCTCGCCCTGCGGTGGCACCTGCTCATGCCGCTGCGGGCCCGCGAATGCAGCGCTTGCGACAACGGACGCTATCACCAAAACGACCGTTGACTTTATCATGCCTGATATTTTCATAATTTTGAGAACCTCTCTCTAAGTATTCATCCCATTTAACCCTGAGGACAAGGGCAAGTTTCGGACAGGATTCATCTTGCCCGCAAATCACCAGCCTTCGCCTGCTAAGGCGCGGCAGGCCCGAATTAGCGGGAAAAAAACGCAGCTTCAATTCTTTGATTCCATTTGCGTGATTTGCGTGATTCTCGGGTCAGTCTCAAAGGGCTGAAGTAATACGAAAAATTTGACGATTTTCCTCATGCGCTGAAGTTTCTCGCCTCGTTTCCTTCTTGTATGAAACGCTATCTCGCTTTCATCATTGTTGGTGTGGTCGCATTGACCGCGCTCGCTGGCAGCCCGCTGCTCTGTCAAACACTACAGCCGCATCGCCTGAATATCTCCGCGGATCAAACGACCTCTGCAAGGGACCCGGCGAAATCCGTTCATATTCGTGGCAACCCGGACGCTCCGGTTACACTGGAGGAATTCGGTGATTTCGAATGCCCGTCCTGCAAGAACGTCGCCACGTTTCTCGATAAGGCGATCAAAGAGTATCATCCGCATGTGCGGTTAATCTTTCGCAGTTTTCCGCTCGCCATGCACCAGGACGCCCGCGATGCCGCCCTCGCTGCCGAAGCAGCAGGTCTGCAAGGCCGCTACTGGGAAATGCACGACATGTTGTTCCGGGAACAGGCCGTTTGGAGCAGCGCTACCGACCCGGGACTGCTGTTTGATACCTACGCGGAAACGCTCGGACTCGATCTCAACCAGTTTAGAAAAGACGTGAAGAGCGACAAAGTCCGGGAGCGTCTCGAGTCCGATCAAGCCCGCGCCAAGTCGCTGGGAGTCAAAGTCGTACCAACACTCTTTATCGATAAACGTGTAGTGGAAAAGAAGGATGGCACCCCTGATGGAGTGCACAGACTGATCGATGAAGCAGTGAAAGCAAAAACTTCGGCATCGGAGAAAAAGTGACCGCGTAGCGATTTCGAGCGATTCTCTAGACCATCGCGGCGATCGTTTCGTTAGTGGCGATTCTCGGTCCTGAACCGGAAATTTACTTTTATGCGCATCAGTATTCCGCCACTAGCTACATTTGCACCTTATGAACTTATGGAGCCTCAGAGGTTTGCTGGGCGAATGCAGCGCGAAATAATGCGGGAAGTAGAGGCCGCGCGGCCAAAATATCTAGTCGTTGTCGCGGTTGCGACGTCCTGGTTAAGGTGGCCGAATTCTGAGACCGAAATCTTCGCATGGATTGACAGATACACGGCGGAGAAGTTCCGATTGGATGGGCTTGTCAATGTCGTATCGCGGGAACGCACCGACTATTATCTTCCACTATCCGTCGACCCGAGATCAATCCAACTTTCACCATTCTATGTTCTGGTTTTCGAGCCAAAAACGTAGTTACAGGTTTTTTGCGAGTTAATGGCTGCGCAAAGCTCGCCACAGGCTAAGTCACCCGCGCACCGCCAGGCTTTGGGGGTTTGTGTTTTCCTGGTCGCCATTACGTGGCTGGTGTTTGGCCAAACTGTCCGCTACGACTTCGTCAACTTCGATGACGATACCTACGTTTATGCGAATCCGAGCATCACCAGTGGATTGACGGTTCATGGCGTCATCCGCGCATTTAGCGGGAAGCACTCCGACAACTGGCATCCGCTGACGACCATATCGCACATGCTGGACTGCCATTTGTGGGGGCTCCGCGCCGGCGGCCATCACTTTACAAATATTGTCCTCCACACGATCGCAGTCGTCTTGTTGTTTCTCGTATTGCAGCAGATGACCGGCGCAATCTGGCAGAGCGCATTCGTCGCCGCACTTTTTGCGATCCATCCGCTTCGGGTCGAATCAGTCGCCTGGATTTCCGAGCGTAAGGATGTGTTGAGCGCCGTTTTCTTCATGCTCACTCTCGGCGCCTACGTCCGCTATGCCAGGTCTCCCTCGATTGGCCGATACTTGACGATGTCTGTTCTGTTCGCGCTCGGTCTCATGTCCAAGCCGATGCTGGTGACCGTGCCTTTCGTTCTATTACTGCTCGATTATTGGCCGCTAAGGCGTTTCGCCGGGCATTCATCAGCGCAGCGACTGATTTTAGAAAAGATTCCACTGTTTGCGCTCTCCGCTGCTGCGGGGGTGGCAACGCTTTGGGCACAGCAATCAAGTGTGGTGCCCGTCCAGCGATTGCCTCTCGTTCCGCGAATCGGCAATGGGCTCGTCTCGTGCGTGATTTACATGAAGCAAATGATTTGGCCTGCGCGGCTGGCAGCTTTTTATATCCATCCGGAAGGCAAGCTGCCCGGCTGGGAAATCGGGCTGGCCGTTCTCCTTCTCGTCGGGATTAGCGCAGGGGCGATTGCGCTGCGGCACAAACGTCCTTACTTAGTTACAGGTTGGTTTTGGTATCTGGCGATGCTCCTGCCTGTGATCGGATTGATGCAAGTTGGCTCACAGGCGCACGCCGACCGATACACTTACCTCTCGCAGATCGGTCTCTACTTGTTGCTGGCGTGGGGGATTACCGATGCCTTGGCTTCCAGGCTTCAGCGTAGAATTGTAGCAGTGATGGCTTCCGTCGCCGTTATCGCATTGGCTTGGCGCGCGTACATCCAAGCTTCCTACTGGCGTAACGGTGAGTCGCTCTGGAGGCACGCTCTCGCCGTGACCTCGGGGAATTTTGTCGCGCACAATGGGCTCGGGCATTTCCTGCTCAGCCACGGCCGCTTGGACGAAGCAATCGAGCAGTTGCAGCTAGCCCTGAATATCGATCCCAACTTTCCTCCGGCACAAAAGAATCTGAGCGCAGCTTTGACGGAAAAAGGACGCACTGATGAAGCGATTGCCCATTTGCAAACACTTCTTAAAAAATATCCGAAGGACGCCCAGGTGCATTACAACTTGGGAAACGCGTTGCTGAAAAAAGGCGATTCGCAGAGCGCCATCGCGGCTTACGAAAAGGCATTATCGATCCAGGTTCGTTATCTCGCTGCACACTACAACCTGGGAATCGCCCTCGATCAGAATGGCCGAATAGACGAGGCCATCGCTCACTATCAAGAAGCAGTACAAGAGCGGCCGAACTATCCAGAGGCATATTACCTGTTGGGAAATGATTTGTTGCGAAAAGCTCGTATTGACGATGCCATCGCGGCCTACGAACAAGCGCTGAAAAGCCGCCCCACGTATCCAGAGGTTGAAAACAACATCGGTCTGGCGCTTCTGCAAAAAGGCCGCCCGAGCGAAGCGATTGCGCACTGGCAAAACGCGCTCGCCATCAAGTCGGATTCGGTTGATTCCTTGAATAATCTGGGCTGGACCCTGGCGACTTTTCCCGAGGCTTGGATTCGAAACGGGACCCAAGCGTTGACATTGGCTCAACGAGCGAATGAATTATCCGGTAATAAAAACCCGGCGGTCTTGCGGACTTTGGCCGCTGCTTATGCCGAGAACGGCCGATTTACCGAAGCCAGGGTAATAGCTGAAAGAGGACTTCAATTAGCTAACGCACAGGACAACCCGGGCTTGGCCAATATTTTTGAAGGCGATATTGCTCTGTATCGATCAAACACGCCCGTTCGCACAGCGACGCAGCCAGGTCGTACCCGCTCTCCCTAATCTCGCGGCCTGTTTTGCATGTCTAGGAGGCTGATGGGTAAACAGCCCGCCGCGCTTCGGCACAGCAGGGCGCTATCGCTGTCTGAAAAGCTGCTGCGGCCGTATGCAGCTGCTTTAGTCACCGGCCCTGCGGGCCGGGTCAGACAAACAGCGAACCGACGGCTCACGGGGCCGTGGCTACAATCCGCAACCGCGGAACTCAATCTGCGTAACTGCCCGGGATTCGGGGCCGTCTACCATTCCATCTTCGTCGTCATCCCCGAGTCGCGCCGATGACGAGGGACCTCACAGATGCGCACGCGATCACGCAAATCACACATAGCGCAACTTGAAGACCAATGTGTCTTTGCAAGGTCCCTCGCTCCGCTCGGGATGACACGTTGGGAATGCCACGACTGTCGCCTTCCGTTGAACGCCCGGCGTACAGCAAAAGAGGCAGCCCCGATTCGGGACTGCCTCTTTGTAAACTGCGCTCTGCGATACTTAGAACTTCTTGATCATCCGGACGTACCAGAACCGCCCCAGGTTATCATAGAGGCTGCCCGGATAGCCGATGGAATTGCCAAACTCAAATGAAAAGGACTTTGGCGGGTCTTCCCCGAAGATATTGCTTACACCCACGGTGAGCGTGGTGTTGTTCAAGATATTTTTCCAGCACGGCATGACGTAAGGAACCGGCGGCGCTTCCTTCTCCTTGCCTACCACTTCCTTGCCGCCCTTGGAATACCCCGGGACCGGCGCCGCTTCCACCGGAGGCGTGAAGATCAAGCTGTAGGAAAGCTGCGCGTCTGTGAAAAAGGTCGGATGCACCCAGTGCCGCTTCCAGACTCCATCAAACTGCTTGGCCAAGATCTGTTCCCAGTATCCATCCAGCGTATGCACGGTAACGTTCAAATCCAAGTTGTGCCAGCTCCAGTCGACGGTCGTGTCCCCTTTCCATTTCAGCCAGGCCTGAGGATTGGTTACGTCCCCGAAAAAGCTGCCAACAAACCACTCGGAACTGGAGCTACCGGCTACCTGACGTGGCCGCGAGAAAGGGAAATTGATCACCATCTCGTTCAGATAAGTCCACCGGGTTAGGAGCGAGAATGTGCCGAAGCCTGTCTCGATCTGGTGCTGAAGACCGAGGTCAACACCGTTGGTGCGAGTGCGCCCGCCGTTTAGGTAGGGGGCATTCACGCCCGAGAAAGTGCCGTCCGGGGTGAATAAAGTCCTCTCCTCGGTGACCGGTGGCACCGCGGGGGTCACGGTAGCCGGGATCAACCCCGCGTTATAGAGGTTGAGGATTGAGTTGGGAGAACGGTACATGGCAACCCCGCTGCGCTCCACATCCCAGAAATCAACCGTCAACGTCAAAGTTCCCCACTTGGCCGGAATCCACTTTGGTGTGTAAACTAGGCCTGCAGTCCAGGTACGGTCATGTTCCGGGTGGATGGTTGGGTTGGGACGTTGCTCGATGGTCGCTTCCGGATTGGTGACGTCCTGGAAGGTCGGGTTCGAAGGGTCGCAAGGAGTACTAATAAAACCATTGGCGCCAGGAGCGCATGTGGTGCCCCCAATTGGCCCCAGACCGAACCTTGTAGGTCCATACAACTGGACCATGGATGGCTCGAGGAACCCTTCGCCCCAGGTGCTGCGAAGAGTCAGGCTCTCGTCAAACGGTTGCCAGCGCACCCCCACCTTGGGCACTGCCGCATTCGTGTCGTTATTCAGCCACTCCGAGTACCGGACTCCGGCTGAGAACTCCAATGAGTAGAACCCAGGTATGTTGAATTTGGGACTGAACACCGGGATGAGCGTTTCCGCATAAATTCCCCACGATTTGCGTCCAGCCTTAACAACTTCTAGCATGCCGACGCCGGCGTTCTCTCCAAGGCGGTTTTGATCATCCGGATCGACCTGGTAACTTTCCCGGCTGAACACACCGCCAAAGGCGAGCCCAACGCCGCCAGCGGGCAAATCAAACAGGTCCGTAGTGTAAATGTTCAGATCCAATGTAGCAAGTTTCGACGTAAGCAGGTCCCTGGTGTTAAGCTGCGCGAAAGTAAGCAACGGCTGATTGGTCGCAGGTGATGGGACATGTTGCCAATCGCCAAACGGATTGTACGGCACCGTCTGTCCGATAAAATTCCCCGAGGTAGGATCAAATAGCGAGTCGTTTGCGTTCAGAATCCGCTCAAACCGGTTAACATTGACGCTTCGGAACCGGGCAATCTGCTCGATTTGGCTGTACATGAACGCTCCATCGTAGCCCCATGTTCCGTTAAAGAGCTTGTCGCCTTTTACACCGACCGTGAATCGTTCGGCGACGTTTTCGTTGTCGATCAGGCGGTTGCCGAAATCGAAAAAGCGCGCCCGAGTGCCGCCCGAGATGATCTGCTCAAATGGGTTGAACGGGTTAAAGGCACCCACAGGCGCGCCAACTTCGGCATAAGTCGGGCCGCCAAATGGCGGCGCTCCGCTGAAAGCCACTCTTGGCGGGACGTAGAGCGATATCTGACCCGGCGTCTCGAAATTGCCCGTGGCGATTGGCGCAAGTTCGTCGTGCGTCTTGGCATCCACATAAAAGAAATCGCCAAAAATCCGCAACTGATCGTCACAGATCTTGGTCTCGAACGCCGCATACCCGCCCCAGCGCTCCTGCTTGGGATATGAGCTTGAATACAGGTTAAAGTTAAAGCCCGGTAGAATGCTACCCCTCACCCGGCGCCTGAAATATATGTAATCAGATGCGGGAGTTAATCCGTTGGAAAAATCCGGCGCCGTGCCGAACTCTAGCGGGTTGCTGGTAGGGAACGGGGTCCCGCCCGCTTCTATAATTGCGGCTTGCGTCAACTGAAGATTCCACGGCACCGAGTTTGAACTTAAGAACGGCGGCTTAAGCGAGTTTCCACGGTCGTGGTTGAACATGTCGTGATGCTTGTAGTAAAAAATATCGCCGGTGATACTGGTCGTGTCGTTGCCTACCCCAAAGAGGATGTCCCCCTTATACTCCGCTGCGTCTTTATCGAGCGTGTTGCCGTACTGGATGGTCACCTGAGCGCCGCGATAATCTTTATAGAGGTTAAAGTTCACCACGCCTGCAACGGCATCCGAGCCGTAGGTGGTCGAAGCGCCGTCCTTCAGAATGTCGATGCTCTGGACCGCCGTAATGGGAATGGTAGTTAGATCGACGAAACCATATCCAGAGAGGGCGGATCCCGGGAACGCAGCAACGCGGCGACGGTCAATCATCACTAGTGTGGCGCCAGGATCCAAACCACGCAGCGAGAGCGCGGCAGTACCGGATGGACCGGACTGGCTGGTTCCGTTGTTCTGGACTGGAATATTGGACCCGCCAATCACCGGCTGCCTCTGGAGCAGTTGTTCCGTGGTGGTGCCTGCGCCTGATTTGTTAATCAGGTCGCGGTTGATACTGAACACCGGGTTCGGACCGACCTCTTCCGCGGTCGGAATTAGCGAACCGGTCACGATCACGCGCTCGACCTCCGCAGCGGGAGCCGGTGCTGCACCAGCGCCCGGCGGCGGCGGTGGCGGCGCAGCCTGAGCAAATGCGTTCGATGCTACAATGAATGGAAATCCGACGCTCGCCACGAGTGCGATGCGCACGAATCCGAACTTATTTAGCACGTTTTTTATCATTAGTTTCTCCATTGATTTGGTTAGGTTTAAGGTGGCTTTATTAAACTATTCGAAGCCTGACAAGCTTTTTTTTCAAATTTTTTTGAACGCTTAGACAGGCCTATTTGTCTCGCCAGCATCCGGTCTAAATGAAGGGCGAGGACGGTGGCAAGCTTTTTTTTCAACTTTTTTCGATTTTTTTGAGCAGCAAACGCGCACCTGTACTGAGCCGATTTTCGTGCTCTCTCATCCGCTGTGAGGGTCCGTCGCCTTCAGCGCGGCTCGGATGACGGTTATTTTTTCTCGAAGACTTCCACGGCCTTCCACGCTTCGTCGGGCGGAGCTTGTTCGTAATCGAGCGAGCGATTGAGATACATCTTGGCCAGCAGATCGTCGGGATAAAATTCCAGGAAACGGGAAAACAGGATCTTCGCCTCAGTAAAATCCCGGGCGCGAAATTTCTCCAGCCCTTCTTCGTACGTTTCGAGCCATTTTAGAAACTCTGGATCGACCTCTTCATCGCGGGCACCAACGAAAGTAAAAACATCAACCGGTTTGGTTTTGCCTTTCACCTGGACCCGGGCAACAGAGCGAAGATGAAATTCCTCCCGCACTAATTCGGCAGCGGTCGCGCCAACCAAAATATCGACGCCATAGATTCGGGTAAGACCTTCGAGGCGCGACGCCAGGTTCACTGAGTCACCGATCACAGTCGGGTCCATTCGCTCCTGCGACCCAATATTGCCAACAATCACTTCGCCTTGATTGATGCCGATCCCCATGCCGAGGCCCATGCGGCCTTCGTCGCGCCATTTCTGATTGAGCTGTCTTAGCTCTCGCCGCATCCCCAGTGCAGCGCGCGCGCAGTTTTTTGCGTCTTGCGCCATGCCTAGGCTGCGCACATTGCCCCATACGGCCATGATCGCGTCGCCGATAAATTTATCGAGGGTGCCGCCACCGCCGAAAATGACGGAAGTCATTCGGGTGAGATACTCATTGAGCTGGGCGACCAATGCTTCGGGATCAGCTTTTTCGGCTAACGTGGTGAAACCAATCAAGTCCGAGAACAGGATTGTCACCGGCACGCGCACGCCACGGAGGGTGCTGTAGTAGCTGTCTGGGTTTTCGAGGATTTCCCTGACTAGATTTTTCGAGACGTAGCGTTCCAGTGTCCGCCGGGTGCGCAATTTCTCCAACCGCTCCAAGGCGTATTCGAACCCAAGCGAAAATGATCCGCTGAGTACAAGAGCGCTCAGCACGGGCACGGTGAGCAGCAACAGCCCGGTCTTATCGTAAAACAATCGGGCCGTTCCGAGATACGTAGCCGTGATTACAACGAGCGCTCCAACGCAAAGCAACGGCCTGCGCAAGAAGGCAACAAGCGACCAAGCAATGAGTCCTGCTGTGCCCACGAGCGCCAGTTCAACCTTCAGCGGCGTAGGCTGCAAAAACTCGTGGCCGATCGCGGCAGCCATGGCTTGCAAATGAAGCCCAGGGCCCGATGTCATTGGGCTCATCGGCGTGTCGAAAAAGTCGTGCGACACCTGCGCCGACGCCCCGACGATCACCACCTTATCTTTAAAAAACGCGCCATCCGCATAATTGGCGTGCCAAAGTTCCGGATCAAAAACTTCGTAGAGCGGCCGCGGCGGGAATGCATCCGAATCGGTGAAGCGAATCATATGCCCGCGAAAATCGCGCGGTATGTCGTTTCCGTGGCCGATTTTGGTCAGACCGCGAGCGGAAAGAGATTCATAAATTTCTTCGCTCGGGTGCGGAGGCAAACCTGCGAGCTGACGATCGGTCACGCGGTAAGCTAGCGCGCGAATTTTATCGTCGATCGGATCGGCCCAGAAATTTACGAAGCCGACCCGGTCATCTTGAAGCTGGGGCGGCGGTATGAGCGTGTTGTTTGGCGTAATGAGCGGCTTGTCGGCATTTTGCATGTCGAAGTTGGCGCCGAGGACAACTTTGTCACGGTAACGATCAACTGCAGCATGAAATTCCGGGTCACCATCATAGGGCGGGCTGAAGATCATGTCGAACATCACCAGGCGCGCGCCTGCCGCGAACAGCCGATCGAGCAAAAGCGCCCAGACTTCCCGCGACCACGGGAATGGCCGTTCGGTCATCAGTTGAAACGCTCGATTGCTTGCAATTTCTTCAGCCGTCAGCGGCGGCAATTGCAATGTGCTTTGATCAAGTCCCAAAAAGACGAAATCGCTAGGCGGGATAGTCTTGCGGCCTTCGCGCCGAAGCAAATCTTCAAAGCTTTGTTCACCGCGCCACGGTGCCGAGAGAAACGGCGCTGCTGAGAAAAAATGGCCGACAAAAATCAGCCCGGTCCAGAAAAAGCAAATCAACGCCAGGACCAACAAGCGACGACGACCAAGCCAGTGCATGCGCGCGCAATGTAGCACTAAAACGTTAAAGCGTTAAAGCATTGAAGCGTAAGATGGCATTGCCATTCTGCGCGAAGTGAAGAATCTCTGATCAGTTCTTTCCGTAAGCTAAGTGGCAATCTGAGATGTTTCACTTCGCTCAACATGACAGGTGGTCGGATTTAGGCATTTCTTGTGCGTTCGTCATGCCATTGGAGTGCGAGCCTACCCGATGACTGCTAACTCCGAGCTCCTCTGTCCCCGGTGTAACGTGCCGCTAGAAGAAGTTCGCACGCCGCACGGCGTTTTTTGGGCTTGCGAGAATTGCGCGGAAACGTGCGCTGACCGTTGAATTGCTGCGTCGCACTTTCAGGCCGGAGTCGATCAACCCGCTCTGGCTTCATGCAATCAGCGGCAAAGGAAAAAGCGAGCGCCTCTGTCCTTCCTGCAGAAACCCGATGCTCGAGGTGGCGTTGTCCGGGAGCGCGCAGGTCGCTGTGGATGTTTGCCAGCATTGTCATTTCGTCTGGTTTGATGCCCACGAGATGGACACCCTCGCACCACGACAATCGCCGGTGTCGGTATCCGAGCTGCCGGAAAAGGCGCGCGAATTAATCGCCATCGAAAAAGTAAAACAGATCGCCGAAGAAGCGCGCGGCACCGATTTCGACAGCGCGCCGCCGGATGAAGCATGGAAACAAATCGCAGGCTTCTTTGGATTACCGGTTGAATTCGAAGCACCGGAAGAGGAGCGAAAACCATGGGCAACCTGGTTACTTTCCGCGGCAGTCATTTGCGTGAGCCTATTGGCGTTTCCGCATCTTCGAGACGTGGTCCAACGCTTCGGATTAATTCCGGCACAAGCAACGCGGCTCGATGGTCTCACCTTCGTCACATCGTTTTTTCTACATGCCGGCATCATTCATCTGGTCGGGAACATGTATTTCTTGCTCGTCTTTGGCGACAACGTGGAAGATTTTCTGAGACCGCTTCGCTATCTCACGCTCATTGCGCTGGCGGCATTCATTGGGGACCTCGCGCACATCGCTGTCGACCCGCGGTCGCAAATCCCGTGCATTGGCGCGAGTGGCGGCATCGCCGGCGCGATTACATTTTACGCGCTCAATTTTCCGCGCGTCCGGCTCGAATTCCTGATGCGGTGGGGTTTTGTCTGGTTCCGATGGATCCGATTGCCGGCTTGGTCGGTCTTCGTCTTGTGGATTTTCTTTCAGCTTATCGGCGCGTGGGAACAGAGGCCGGCATGAGTTCCGTCTCATCGTTTGCCCATTTGGGTGGCGCGGCTGTGGGCGTTGTCGCGTGGTTAATTTGGAGAAAAGAGAAACCCAATGACGAAGCTCGAATGTCGAATGTCGAATGTCGAAGGAAATGACGGGATCCGAATGACGAAATAATGTTTCTCATCTGTATCAGAAGTTTTGGACTCTGGCTTCCTTCCTCATTCGTCATTTTTCGGATTTCTATTTGTCTTTTATTCCGATGCGCCTAGCTTCCTCGCTCTCGATCTGCGCACCTGATTCCATATCTCGGGATCGAATTAGCGAGTGAGGTCGCGCAGATCGACAAATGGAACAACAGCTCGCTGAACGAGGAACCTCGAAGCGATTCGAGGCAGAATAAAAATGCCAAGAGCCACCAACGCCCCGGCAAGCCGGGCGCGCCGCAAACGAATCTTAAAAAAAGCCAAAGGCTACCGCGGACGCCGTTCAAAACTTTTTCGATACGCGAAAGACGCGATGATGAAAGCCCAGTATTGGGCTTATCGCGACCGCAAAACGCGGAAACGGACGTTTCGTTATCTCTGGATTCAACGGCTAAATGCCGCTGCCCGCGCAAATGGAATGAACTACAGCCGTTTTGCGGAAGGACTCAAAGCCGCTGGCATCGGCCTTGACCGCAAAATTCTCGCCGATATGGCCGTCACCGACGAAGCCGCGTTCAAATCGATCGTCGATCAAGCGAGAGCCGCGCTGGAGAAGAAAAACAAAAAGGCCGCATAATACTTGCGCGGCACCATTGAAGCGTTGAAGCGTTTAAGCGTTACATTCGTGTTTCGTTTCAACGCTTCAACGTTTCAATGACTCACCCGCTCGAACAACTGCGCGACGACGCCTTGCGCGAGATCGAGTCCGCGCCTGACGAGCAGGCGCTCGAGACCGCGCGCGTCAAGTACCTCGGCAAAAGCGGCAGCATCTCCTCGTGCAGCGAGCAGATGAGAACGCTCGGCAAAGACGAAAAGCCGATCGTTGGAAAATTGCTCAATGAAGTTCGCAACGCCGTCACCGCAGCGCTCGAATCGCGCGCCGCAAATTTTCGTTCTCAAATGCAATCCGAGGCGCTCGCCAGAATCGACGTCTCTCTGCCGGGAACTCCACATGAGATCGGCGCACTGCATCCGCTGACGCAGATGTGGGAACGCTCTATCGAAATTTTTCGACGAATGGGATTCGCGCTCGCAGATGGGCCGGACATTGAAGACGAATGGCATTGTTTCGATGCGCTCAACACCCCGCCCGAACATCCGGCCCGCAACGAGCAGGACACATTTTATTTGCCCGATGGTCGTCTGCTGCGCACGCACACTTCAACCGTACAAATCCGAACGATGCAGGCCGCGCCGCCGCCGATTCGCGTGATTGCTCCCGGTGCGGCGTATCGGCGCGATGAACTCGACGCCACCCACAGCCCGCAGTTCCATCAGATAGAAGGACTTTTCGTGGACGAAAACGTCAGCGTCGCCGACCTGAAAGGCGCGCTGGAATTTTTCATGCGCGAACTCTTCGGTGCAGGAACCGAAGTTCAATTTCGACCGCACTATTTTCCGTTCACCGAGCCAAGCTTGGAAATTTATGTGAAATCCAAAGCGCTCAAAGGCGGCGAGCGATGGATCGAAGTCGCTGGCTCCGGCATCGTACATCCTGCTGTCTTCGAAGCCGTAAATAAAGCACGCGGTGATAACGCTTACGATCCCGAAAAGTGGACCGGTTACGCGTTCGGTCTGGGAATGGATCGCCTGGCGATGATTTTATTCGATATCCCTGACATTCGCCTCTTCGGCCAGAACGATTTGCGGTTTCTCCGCCAGTTCGCATGAAACAATTCAAGGAACCCACGACGCGTGTCGTCCCGAGCCGCGAAGAGGGCGAGGGACCCCGCAAATGCGCAAGCCGTCACGCAAATCACTCGCAGTGTTCTTCGAAAGCGGGCACGTCTTTGCGAGGTCCCTTACTTCATTCGGGATGACAGCGAAAAGCTTATGAAATTTTCCGTTAACTGGCTGCGCGAATTTGTCGATCTTCCAAAAAATCCGGAAGAGATCGCCGAGCTACTGACACGCGCGGGCGTCGAGACCGAGAACATCGAAACGCGCGGCGCGAACGTTGAGAAGGTGATCGTTTCGCAAATCACCGCTTCTTCGCGTCATCCGAACGCCGATCGCCTGACGGTTTGCGAAGTCGATGATGGCAGTGGAACGAAACGCCAGATCGTTTGCGGCGCGACCAATTACAAAGCTGGAGACAAAATTCCGCTGGCGTTGCCGGGCGCAAAGCTGGCCAACGGAATTGAGATTCGCAAGACCAACCTGCGCGGCGTTGAGAGTGAAGGAATGCTTTGCAGCCCAATCGAGCTGGGTCTTGGCGAAGATGCGTCGGGCCTTTTGATTTTGTCGGCCGAAGCAAAGATCGGCGCGCCGCTTTCCGATCTTTTTCCAGGCGACACGATTCTCGATGTCGAGATCACGCCAAACCGCGGCGACTTGCTGAGCCACTTCGGACTCGCCCGTGAGATCGCAACGCTCACTGGAAAGAAACTCAAATCAACGCCGCGCGAGGCCAAGACAGACATCAAGAAGTCCGGCGTGACCATCAGCGCGACCCGTGAATGTCCATTTTTCTCCGCGCGCAAGATCGACAATGTGAACGTCGGCCCAAGTCCGCAATGGTTGCGCGCGAAGATTGAGAGCGTCGGCATCCGCTCGATCAGTAACATCGTCGATATTTCGAACTTCGTGATGCTCGAGCTCGGTCAGCCGACGCACGCATTCGACGCAGACAAATTAAAAGGCATGATCAATGTACGGCTCGCTCGCGGCGGCGAAAAATTTCTCGCGCTGGATGGAAAGACCTACTCGCTCACGTCGGATAACTGTGTCGTTGCCGACGAGGAATGGGCGGTCGGAATCGGCGGCGTGATGGGCGGCGAAGAAACCGGCGTCACGAATTTAACGAAAAACATTTTGCTGGAAGCCGCTTACTTTTCGCCGGCGAGCATTCGTCGCACCGCGCGCAATTTGAATCTGCCGAGCGATGCAAGTTATCGATTCGAGCGCGGCGTTGATCCGGAGATGGTGCTCCGCGCCTCGCAGCGCGCGACTGAATTGATTCGCGAGATCGCAGGTGGAACTCCAGCAACGGAAATTAACGTCGCTGGAAAACTCCCGACGAACCCGGCCGACGTTTCATTGAGCTACGAAAAATGCGATCGAGTTTTGGGGATTTCGATCAAGCGAAGAACTGTCGATGAAATTTTGGAAGGGTTCGGGCTGAAACAGACAAAGAGTGAGCGGATAAGGAAGAACGGATCTTCCAAATGGAAGATTCCGAGTTATCGCCGCGATTTGCAGCGCGATGTCGATCTTATCGAAGAAGTCGTTCGCGCTTACGGAGCCGACAAAATTCCGGGAACGGATCGAAGCCGTTTTACGCCAGCGAGCATTGCCGACCATGCGCATGATTTGGAATCGGCGTGGCGGCAGCGGTTGGCAGCCGCTGGCCTCGATGAAGTCCGGACTTCAAAATTGCTGCCGCGTGAACGATTCGCATTCAGCGAAAGCGCAATCGAATTGCGAAACCCGCTCAGCGAAGATCATGTAGCGCTGCGCCCAAGCATCCTCGTCGGATTGTTAGGAGTACTCGATCGCAACATTCGCGCCGGCGCAGAACGCGTCGCCATTTTCGAAATCGGCCGGACGTTTATTCCGCCATCCGGCAAAGAAGAACGGCACCTTGGAATTTTGCTGTGGGGAAATGTTGCGAGCGCGCCGAATTGGCGATCCCCGCAAAGCC
Organism: Verrucomicrobiota bacterium; assembly: GCA_003218415.1. GTDB lineage: Bacteria > Verrucomicrobiota > Verrucomicrobiia > Chthoniobacterales > UBA10450 > Udaeobacter. The sequence goes on from QHNK01000027.1 coordinate 54,475, forward strand.
GCAGCCTTGATCTATTCGATCTCAAAGGCGCGCTGGAGTGCGCCGTTCCAAATCTGTCATTTCACTCCGGGAAGTTTCCTGATCTCGCGCTGCCGGTCGACGTTTTTTCCGGCGATCAAATGATCGGATTTGGCGGACAACTTGCGGCCGCAAAATCTAATTCGCCTGGTCCGGTGTTCGTTGCCGAGGTGCATGCTGACCTTCTTTTAATTGCCGAGGAAACAGCGACAAAGTTTCGTGAGATTGAAAAATTTCCCGCTGTCACGCGCGATATTGCGATGATTGTGCCGGAAGAAATTCCGCACGAAACGATTTTGCGCAGCATTGAAGAACCGCGCGAGCCGCTTTTGGAAAGCGTCGAGCTGTTTGACTTGTTTAGCGGCCGCGAAATCGGGGCGGCGCGAAAGTCACTCGCATATCGATTGACATATCGAGACCGAAGTCGCACACTGACGAGTGAGGAAGTAAATGCAGCGCACGCGAAAATTCGCGAGCGACTGCGGCGCGACCTCGGCGCGGAATTGCGCGAGTAGTTCTTTGAGATTGAGAGCCGCTCGTTGAGGGTTGGGCAGGAAACCAGTGCTTTCCGTTCAACTCTCAGCCAGCGGCTTTCGAATCCAGAATATTTTCGGGATATAAACATTTGCCCTGCGATGTTCGCGATTGAGGTGACGTCCCCGAACCGATAGTTGACGAAATACGGAGGCTTGGTTGGTGCGGAAAATGACAGGCCTTGATTGGAAGTCAGATTCCGCAGCAACGGTCATCCACCCTTTCCTAAAAGGGAACGGGAGAATCACCTGAACGGCACCGGCGGGGTAAAATTTCAAAAACCCGGACCGAGAAATTCGGTCCGGGTTTTTCTCTTAGCCGTGACGCAGACAATCCCGTCTGCGAGGCTTACGGACATCGGCAGACAAGATTGTCCGGCTCACGCTACAACAGATTTGAAAATCGGCCGACGAGATCGATAGTGCGCGGTGACGTGCGCACACTTCTAGCCCTCGAAGACGACCGATATTTCGAGGGCGAATCTTTTGGCGCAACCGGCACGCGCGTCGGTGAAATTTGTTTCAACACCGCCATGACCGGTTATCAGGAGGTGCTGACCGATCCCTCGTATCGCGGACAGATCGTGGCGATGACTTATCCGTTGATCGGAAATTACGGGACCAATTCGCTAGATCAGGAAAGCCGCTCACCGCATGTGCGCGGATTCGTCATTGAGGAATTGACTGAGGTCCCGAGCAACTGGCGGTCCGAAATGTCGCTCGACGAATATTTGCGAAAATGGAACATCCCCGGCGCAAAAGGGATCGACACCCGCGCGCTCACGCGGCATTTGCGCACTCGCGGCGCAATGAAGGCCTGTCTGACGACGGAAGAGATTTCTCCTAAAGAAGCGACACAGAGAGCGATTGAGGGCGAGGGCGTAATCGGAATGGATTATGTGCGCGAAGTTTCGACAACTAAATTTTACCGTTGGGACCCTGAGGACAAACTAAGTGCGCCGTGGTCGATTGCGGCGAGTAATGGCGGAAATAGACGCGCGCTTCCGCCGATCAAGTTTCGAATCGCGGCCTACGATTATGGGATCAAAGAAAACATTCTGCGCTTACTGCGCCAGAAAGGCTTCCAAGTCACTGTTGTGCCGGCGACCACGACAGCCGAGGAAGTGCTCACTTTCAATCCCGACGGAATTTTTCTCTCCAACGGCCCTGGCGACCCAGCAGCGCTTCCTTACGCGCACAAAACCGTGCACGATTTGATGGGTAAAAAGCCGATCTTCGGGATCTGTCTTGGCCATCAGATTCTCGGCTTCGCGTTCGGCGGATCGACGTTTAAGTTGAAGTTCGGCCATCGCGGCGCGAACCAGCCGGTAAAAGATTTGCGCACGGGCAAAGTGGCTATCACTGCGCAGAATCACGGATTCGCCGTCGATGCGGACTCGCTACCGGCGAACGTGCAAATCACACATATCAATTTGAACGACGGCACAGTCGAAGGAATGCGGCACAAGGAATTGCCGATCTTCAGCGTGCAATATCATCCGGAAGCCGCACCCGGTCCGCATGATGCCTCCTACTTCTTCGATCAGTTTGCGGAGCTAATCGAAAAAGGTAGGGACGATTGACTCAACCGGCCGTAGCGGTTCGGTGAACCGCCGCTACCTAATTGACCAACGCGCCGAGCAGCCCAGATTTGTTGCATGTTTAATTCAACAAGCAATAAACCTACAGTCTTGAAAGTTGCAGTGACTGCAACGTTCATCGCAGCGCTAGCGGCCTCGCCGCTGGCGATCGCGCAGGAACACGAGCACGGCGCAGAAGCGGGTGCTTCGAAAGAGGTCACGGGCGAAGTGATCGACATGATGTGCTACGTCGATCATAACGCCGTGGGTGAAAAACACGGGCAATCCTGCGGGGCCAAGTGCATCAGGAGCGGTGGCCCGGTCGGCATCGTCAGTGAGGGCAAAGCGTATCTGGTCGTCGGCGAACACAAACCGATTAACGATCAACTTGCCGATTTGTGTGGCAAAAACGTCACCTTAAAAGGCAAGCTGGCAGAGCGTGGCGGCATCGCGATGATCGAGAACGCCGAGGTAGTTAAGAAATAGTTGTAGCCGCGTCTCTGTGAGACGCGTGGCGCGTGCGTGCCAAAAACACAGCGGTGCGCTTCGCACAGCAAAGCGGCTACAGGATGCTGTGCTGCTTCGCTATTTGTAATAGGGCCGCAACGACGGGCGCAGCTTCCCGACTCGAAGAGCAGTTTCAATTTGCAAATCAGAGACCGCCGTATCGGCGAGTCTGCAAATCTCGCCTGCCTCAAGCGCAGCGATTGGGAATCCATCACGGAACAAAATGCGATTGGCCGTGAGCGCGGCAATTCTTGATCCAGGCGTCAGTATGCCTTGCAAATTCAGCGGGTCCGCGGCGCTCAGCGTGATCAGTTCGCCGTTTGACGGCGCCTTGCGGATAGAACGCAACAAGCCAATAGCTTCGGGCAGGGCGAATTGTTCGCCGCTGATGCCCGCCACGAAATAGCCGCCGCGAATTTCACCGCGCGCCTCCCACCGACGATAGACTCGCCCCAGTTCGTACCACGTAATCGGGAAACTTTCGCGCTCGAGCAAACGGCGAAATACCACGCCGCAGCGGCGCAGCAACGCTCGCGCAAATTTTACGGTGGCCGTGTCCCGCTGAGAACTTTCCGCGCCATTTCCCCTTTCTGCACCATCTCGCGACGGCTGCGACGCGATCTGCGTTCTCAACAACGACCAGCGCCCTGCAAACTCAATGCTGGCCAGGTTTGTCTTGCGCCGGCGTTTTCCGATGTTTCGGCCAAACGTGGGCCGTTTGTGTGATGGGACCAGAAGCGCTCGCAATCCGTCGAAACTATCTGAAGTGACCAAACCTAGCGCCGCGAGCTGCGACAAAGCTTCCTCAACTTGAGAAGGCAGCAGGCCGCTGCGTCGCACCAACTCTGTGAAGAAGAGTGCCCCGCCGCTTTGTAGCGCATCGAGTACGACTTGATTGGCAACTGAAAACTCCATCGCGGAATTTGCCCGCGACAACAGCAGCCAGTCTTGGACATTCTCGCGCTGGTAAAGCGCAATTGGGCTGCTCCGCAACGGAGCGATCGTGCGCGCAGTTGGATTTTGCGGCGCACTTAAACGTCCCCAGCCGACGCGACCGGAAAAACAAAGACGATCGAGCCATTCCGGATCGTAGTCGGCAACGCGCGCCGCGAGCACGGCCGATTCCCAGGCCGCCAGTGGTAACTCGCACCCGTCGAGTTGTTCCAAAACAGATTGCAGACCGTCCGGTCCTTCAACGCGATGATCGACATCAACACGCTGCCATACGAAGAGAAATCGATAGAAATCCTGAACCGAGATAGGCTGAATTTCCGCGCGCAGCCGGTCGATTGTGAGCCGGTGGATCCGCGCCAGCAGCCGGCGATCGCACCATTCTTGCTGCGTTCCATTCGGATGAAATTTGCCGCGCAAAATAAAACCTTCTGCTTCGAGGCCCAGCAATGCCGCGTCAATTTCCGAACACGATAACTCCAAGATGTCCGCTAGCTCGTCGGCAGTAACCGGCCCGCAAACTTCCATTCGCCCGCGAACCAGTTCGCGAATTGCGTCGGCCCGTTCCCAATTCTTTCCACGCACCGCCTCAGGAACGGTCAAATTGCGCTTTACGACTGCGTTGGGATAAATCGCTTGAATCATCGGAAGTCGTTCCGCAGCGAGCCAAAACCCCCGAACCTCGCGGTGTTTCGAATGTTGCGTCGGAAGGATCAGGCGCGTGGCCCGGTTTTCAGCGACAAGCGTTGACATGAAATGCTCTGCACTCTCGCCACTCGACGTTCGCTGCATTTCTTCCGCCGTCATCACACCGAGCAACATCAGCGCGTCATGCAATTCATCCGCGTTTGTCGCTTCCGGCCGTGCTTCCTTAACGACTTTGTCGATCGCGGCCGCGTCGAGAACACCAAGCCCACCGCTACCGTTTCTTTCCGAGGCGCGACGCGTGTACACCGCCCGAGTCCGGCGTTCTTCCAACGGCGTGTTGTCCAGAAACGCGTACGGCCGCGCATTTAGAATCTCAGACGCGAGCGGCGAAGGCTCGGGCAAATCGCGCGCGATGCAACGGATCTGGCCGTGCTCAATCCTCCGCAACACGTCCTCCAAGCCATCGATGTCCATTGCTTCGGTCAGGCAATCTTCGATTGTTTGTTTCACCAGCGGGTGATCAGGAATCTCGCGGTCGCCAACGATATGCTCGAGGCAGGCTAGTTGGTCGGGGAAAACTGCCGCCAAAAGATTTTCCGATTCCATGCGCTGCAGAGGCGCGGCGATTTTTGCGCCGCCGCGAAACCGCGGCACGGCGAGCGATCGAGTCGCGTTCCAGCGCCAGCGAATGGTGAACATCGGCGCGTCGAGCAATGCCTGAACGAGCAGGTCGCGAACTGTTTTGGAATTCAGATAGCGAAAAACCTCTTCCAACGGGAACGAGTGCTGCGTGCCGAGCGAAATCACAATGGCGTCGTCCGTCGCCGCTGCTTGCAGCTCAAAATTAAACGAACGACAAAAACGTTTTCGCAATGCCAGACCCCACGCTCGATTGATTCGACTGCCGAAAGGCGTGTGCAAAACCAGCTGCATCCCGCCCGATTCGTCGAAGAAACGCTCCATCACCAGGGTTTGCTGTGACGGAATTGCGCCAACCGATCGATAACCGTCCGCGAAGTAGTCGCCGAGTTGTTCAGCAGCCTCGGGTGGCAACCGCATTTCTTCGGCAAGCCATTCATTCGGATTTTGTCCGTCGATCAGCAGCTTTTCGATTTCTGTCCGCAAATCGGACAAGGCTTTCGACAGCTCAGTCGTGCGCGCCGGAGCTTCGCCCAGCCAAAATGGAATTCCCGGCGGCTGGCCTTTGGCATCTTCGACACGGACGACTCCGGAGTTGATGCGCAAAATTCGCCACGACGCATTGCCGAGTTGGAAAATGTCGCCCGCCAAACTTTCGACGGCGAAATCTTCGTTCACTGTGCCGACGAACGTTTCCGAGGGCTCAAGGATCACACGATAATCGGCATTGTCGGGAATCGCGCCGCCGGACGTGAGTGCAGTCAATCGCGCACCACGACGACCGCGAATTCGATGATTCACTCCATCGTGATGAATTAGCGCCGCACGTCGGCCGCGTTTCGTGCTGAACCCTTCGGCGAGCATTTTGACGACGCCATCGAACTCTTGGCGGGTAAGGTTTCGGTACGGCCAGGCCGAACGAGCAAGTTCGAACAACTCATTTTCATCCCAATCTTGCGTGGAAGCCGCGGCAACAATTTGCTGAGCCAGCACATCGAGCGGTTTTTCCGGAATGCTGAGCCGATCCAACTCGCCACGCTGAACACAACGCAGTAGCGCCGCACACTCGACGAGTTCATCGCGACTTAACGGGAAGACGCGCCCCTTCGGCAAACCGCCGCGTCTATGCTCGGCGCGGCCGACCCGCTGCAGCAATGTGGTAATCGAGCGCGTTGTGCCGAGCTGGCAAACAAGATCAA
>QHNK01000117.1 GCA_003218415.1 Verrucomicrobiota bacterium
CCACCCGATAGGCACGGCGGTTTTCGATTCGATAAATCGCGTTAACCGCCCAATGCCGATCAGCTCGCGATGTGATGCCAACGTGCTTTGAATCAGGTGACCAATGCGCACGGTATGCATCTGGGGCGCTGTCCAGCTCCGTAGCGACCTCTTCGAGAGGGCCGATCACCTTCTTTGTTTGCGCGTCCATCAAACAGACGCGGAACCCGCCCGCTTTGTTCTCGCCAGAAACAATGGAAAACTTCTTGTCCGGTGACTTTCCGCCTTCGATAACGAGAAACTCTCCCGGTTTGTAATCGTATGTCGCTGTTGCGATGGCGTCGACAGCAAACGCGAAAATCAGCAGAGCAACGAGTTTTCCCTCGAGGCGTAGATTTTTCACGAGGCGAATCTCCTGAAGCAATTTCGGTTCATCGATCGTTGGGCAACCGGCGCATTTTCAAAATATCAACTCGCAAGCCGCTCGGCGTTTCGCCCAAACGCAGACGTTCACCGACTGCAAATATGGTTTCGCCCTTGCAGTCGCCAGAGGCGCAGTACTCTGACGCATCCAGATCGATCACGCCGTCGTTACTCACTTCGTTAACTTGAAGCGACAGGCTTCCGCCGTTCTCTTCGTCGAATCGCTTTTTCACAAACGCGTAGGTTTTCTTTTCGATCGCTTTGTCCAGGTCTACCGCGCCAGCAAACTTCGACCCTGGACTAATCTTTCCCGCCACGCAGGCGTTGGACGCCCATTTGTCATCCCAGAGCTCCACAAACTTCAGCGAGTCCGGTGCCCACGTGACGATACATTGCCGGTGATTGTAACGCCGGCGGGTACCGAAATAATTGCAGCCTGTCTCACCCAAAATTTTTTGCTGCGTAAGATCGACGACGTAATTCCGAATGTCGTCTTCATTTTCTGCGTAGTAGGTGTTGCCTTCCTCTCCCTCGTCGAGAAATTCATCCCAATTGATTTTCTCTCGGGCAAATCCTAAGGCGATGGCAAATCGCCCATCGGGAGAAGCGCTCCCGTGGATCACACGGAATTTGTCAGAATCGCCTTTGACATTCGCGAACGGATTGGAGTCGGGCGGACCGGCTTCCTTGAGTGCTGTCGCAATTTTCTGCGGCTGATCGAAAAATTCGGACTCAGCTCTTATCCTCTCTTCGTCGCTGCGACTGTCCTTCGGCTGTCTGCGAAGATCGACAACGACATTTGGCACATGCACTGTGTCGGTCGATTCGCCGGGCTTGAAACGCGCGCTCTTTTTCAGCTCGCGGATAAGCTGGCCGTTGCTACCCTCCTTCTCCCCAAAATATTTTCGTGATTCATCCACCTGTGTTCCGCCATCCTGTAGGGGCGTTTCCTTGCGTGAGAGCATGAACAGCCCCGCCCAGCCAAAGTCACTATCCAAATCGAGTGAGAAATACTCCGTTAACTCACGTCCAGAAGGACCAGTGCGTTCGACCGCCACCTTGATCGCGTCGCCAGCGCCATTGAACCATGCTTGCTCAACCGTCGTCGCGTAGCCGGACTCGGTTTTCCTGATGTAATGAACCGAGCGCGCGAGTTGGTCTTCGACTTGACTATAACGCGCAGCTAACATTTTCACTTGCTCCTCCACCGAGAGCGCGCCTGATGCACTGCACGCGAGCGCGGGAATTCCAATAAGAACCCCGAGCCGGATGAGAATGTCTTTTCTCACACGCACAAACACTTCAGTTGCTACTTCTTCTTCAGTTTTCGTAACGCTTCCTTCGCTTCCTGCGCGTATTGACCGTTCGGCTCAAGCTTTAAAGCTTCCTCAAAATATTTTCGCGCCGCGGCGACGTCGTTGGCTTGGACAGTGATATTTCCGAGATTAATTAGCACACCAACTGATTTTGGTTCGATCTGACGCGCCTTTTCCAGCGACTCCCGCGCTTTCTGCCATTCGCCGAGGTCTGCATAGTAACCGGCGATGTCGTTCCAGGCCGTGGCGTTGGAGGAATACTGCTGCGCCGCTAGCGTGGAAATCTGAAACCATCGTTTATCGTCGTCCGGATTTTCCTTTTTCTCGTAGAACAAACCGTAACTGTGCAACTTTTCTGGAACGAACTTGTCGGCTGGCTCGCTAAGCGGCTCGCCTTTCAACCATTTCAATTGCGCCGGATGCTCGCGGGCATAGGCGACCATCTTCTTCAACGTCGACAACTCATTATCGAAATCTGCTTTCCCGTTTTCTTATCGGTCAATCTAAAATCGTCTTTCCCTGGAGGCTTCGTTGAAATCACAACCTGACGTTTATTGAAATAATAATTGGCGCTTGTGATCCACGCTTCGGGATCGTTAGGCGCTTTCTCGCGCCATTCGCTGAGCAACGGCTCGATTTGCGCGTCTGCATGCTGATCTTGCAGCTGTTTGTAACGAGCAGCGTAATCCTGGCCGCTTGCACAGTCTAAAACAGAGATCAGCAGCGCTACGAAGAGCAGACTTTTAGATTGATCAAGCACACCTCTCTTTAACCAGTTTCTGCCGCTAGTTACAACACAAAGCACCGCGGAGCGAGGCGATGGCTGGCTTGCCCGCCGCATCCTTGCGCGAAGGCGGGTTGAACGTTGGACGTTTTCATCCGAAATAGCACACGCCTATGGCGCGGCTTCATGAATATCAGGGAAAAGCAATTCTCGCCGCTAACGGATTCAAGATCCCGCGTGGCCGCGCTGCATCGACTGCGGACGAAGCGGTCGCAACGGCGAAAGAATTAGGCGGCGAAGTTGTAGTCAAGATTCAAGCGTGGACCACTGGACGCGCTGGCATCGGCGGAGTTGGCTTTGCCAAAAAGCCGCATGATGTGCGCGCGCATGCTGAGCGGATGTTGTCGATGAAAGTGGGACAGTTTCCAGTCGAAGCGGTATTGGTTGAAGAGAAGATCGATATCGATCGGGAGTTTTTTCTTTCATTCGCCATCGATGACGCCGCGCGTGCACCGGTGATTATTTTCGCCGGCGGCGGTGGCACCGGGATCGAGGAGCGCGCTGCTTCGACGCGGCGAATTCCCTGTGATGTAGACCGCGGCGCTTCGGATTCGGCCATTGATGAAGCTGTGAATTCGTGCGGCCTTTCACCAGCGAAAGCGAAACAGCTTGCCGAGTCGATTCGAAAATTATTTGGCGCCGCACGCAGCGTTGAGGCGCGCTCGCTGGAAATCAATCCGCTGGTGCTGACCAAGAACGGCGAGTTCGTGGCCGCTGATTGCCGAATCACGATTGATGATTACGCCGTGGCGCGACATCCGGAGTTGGGAATTGAAATCGCGCGAGAATTCGATCATCCACCGACGCCACTTGAGCGTATTGCCTACGCCGTCGAGCAAAACGATCATCGTGGCACATTTTATTTCGCGCAGCTAGCGACAGCGGCTCCGAAAAATTCCAAAGGTCTGGTTGGTTTTCACGGCGCCGGCGGCGGCGGTTCGATGATGTCGATGGACGCGATCGTGAACGCGGGATTCACGATCGCGAACTTCACCGACACAAGCGGCAATCCATCCGCATCGAAAGTATATCGCGCAGCGCGAATCATTCTCGCCCAGCCCGACCTGGTCGGTTATTTCGGTTCCGGCTCCGGCGTGGCGAGCCAGGAACAATATTGGTCCGCTTACGGCCTGGCCAAGGCATTCTGGGAACTTGATCTCGATATTCCTGCGGTGATTCGTTTGGGCGGAAACACCGAGGATCGCGCTGTGGACATCCTGCATCGCATGTCGAAGCTGCTTCGCGCGCCCGTCGAAGGCTATCGCAAGACGGATACGCCAGCTTTCATCGCTGCGCGCTTTGCGGAACTCGTCGCCACTGCGAAGGGTGCGAAATGGAAACCGCGTCTGCCGCGTGTGCCGAAATTTGTGGAAGATCCATCGGCCACGATGCTCCAAGTAAAAAATGGCCGCGTCTGGATCAACACCGCACAATGGCCTCAAATTCGTGCTGCAGTTGAAACGCACTCCGGCGGACTGATCGTCGATCGCCAAGGCGCGCCCGCAGCGGCGTTGGCGAGCGAGGAGTTCGCCAACAAAGATTCCGAATTGCTAGCGTGCGATGTCGAGTGTCGACTCGCGGGAATCGAAGGCTTTTACTTGGAACTCGATATCCCACGACTGGGCGAACTGATTGGAGGCACGCGCTGAATGGCAATTTTGATCGACAAGACAAGGCGCGTTCTCGTGCAAGGCATCACGGGACGCGAAGGCCGGGCGCTACGAAATTGACCCGTCCGCCAATTGTGACTACTGTAACTACATGACCGCGACTTTGCGAGAAACGAAGGCGAAACTGTCAGAGATGGTAAGGCTGGCGAGCCAGGGAGAGGAAGTAGTGATTACCGTGCACGGCACGGAAGTCGCCAAGCTGGTAGGCCTTCCCAAGCGCCGCAGGAAAATCGACAAGAGAAAATGGCTCGCCAAGTTGGCACGCCTGCGCAAGCAAACAGGAACGGGCATCATTGGAATGACGGCGCAGGAAATCCAGGATGAGAATCGGGCGGATCGGTTTTGATGCATGCTCTTCTGGGATACATCTGCCGTACTTAAATTGTATGTAGACGAGCCGGACGCCAGGCCTTTTAGAACGCTGGCGCAAAGACCCGAAAGCCTGCTCATTTCAGCTTTCACCGTGCACGAGCTTCATTGCGGGTTACATCGAAAGGAATTCGTCAAAGCATTGAAGCCAGGTATGGCCGAGGTGCTATATCAGACATTTCGGGATGAGATAGAAGCCGAGTATTTCAGGCTGATCGCATACAATTCACGTGTCGAGCAAAACGCGTTGGAAGTCGTTCGACAGTGCTATGGCGCGAAGGAGCCGGTTCTTGTCCGTGTCCTTGACGCTTTGCAGTTGGCCAGTGCACTGGCCGCCGGCGCAGCGGATATGGTCTCTACCGACACACGCATGCGGCAAGGCGCCGCACTTCTCGGAATGAAAGTGTTTCCGCAAGCGAACGACTGATGCCGACGCACGAGCATCGAGTAAATTCAGTTCAAGTTAGGACAATAAGTTAAATGGCGATTTTAATTGACGAAACAAAGCGGGTTCTCGTGCAAGGCATCACGGGACGCGAAGGCCGGGCGCGCACGCGCCTGATGCGCGAATACGGAACGAACGTCGTGGCCGGTGTGACTCCGGGCAAAGGAGGACAAAGCGTGCTCGGCGTGCCGGTGTTTAACACGCCGCAGGAAGCAGTGAATTCGTTAGGGGAAATCGACATCTCCGTCGTTTTTGTACCGGCTGCTGGCGTAAAGGACGCGGCGGTTTCCGCGATTGATGCCGGGATCAAACTCACGGTCTTGGTGCCTGATCGTGTGCCGGTGTGGGACGCGATGGAGATCGCGGCGGCGGCGAAAGCAAATGGCGCGATGTTTCTGGGGCCAAATACGCTCGGCGCGTTGAGCCCGGGCAAGGGCGTAGTCGGCATGATCGGCGGTCGCGCGGAAAGCGCGCGGCAATGGTTCAAGCCCGGCGTCCCGAAAGGCGTTGGCGTCATCAGCCGCTCCGGCGGCATGGCTTCGAGCACCGGTTATTACCTCGGTCAAGCCGGAGTGCGCATCTCAACCATCGTGCACATCGGCGGTGACGCGGTAATTGGAATTCGTCTGCCCGACGCGGCGCTGATGTTTGAAGCCGACCCGCTTACAGAGGCGATCGTGATCTTTGGCGAAATTGGTTCGTCACAGGAAGAAGAACTGGCGCAACTGATTGTCGATCGAAAAGTCATCAAGCCCGTGATCGCTTACATCGGTGGAAAGGCCGCGCGCGAAGGCACGCGCTTTAGTCACGCGGGTGCGATCATCGAAGGCGGGCGCGGCACGCACGCTGGCAAAGTGAAAGCGCTGCGCGAAGCAGGCGCCACCGTCGTCGATGCGTTTGGCGATCTCCCGGATGCGGTCGTCAAGATTCTCAAAAAAATGAAAGGAGAAAGTCTTATGAGCGAAACCGACAAAAACGCGGTGTGGAATACCGCCATCACGCGCGTTGAGCCTAACAAAGTGGCGGTGCGCGGATATAACATCGCCGAGCTGATGGGTCGCGTCTCATTCGGCGCAGCGGTTTACTTAACTTTGACCGGCGAATTACCATCGCCGGCCGTCGCGCGTTTGATGGACGCGATTTTAGTGTCGTCGATTGATCACGGCGCGACACCTC
>QHNK01000118.1 GCA_003218415.1 Verrucomicrobiota bacterium
ACAATCCCCTGGCTGCCGATGTAAATCCACGAACCGGCAGTCATCTGGCCGTACATTGTCAGCCCCATTCTTTCGAGCCGATTGAACTCGGCGTAATTGTTCCATTGTCCGACAAGATTCGAGTTCGCGATGAGGACACGCGGCGCTTCTTCGTGTGTTCGAAATTTGCCGACCGGTTTCCCTGATTGCACGAGCAGCGTTTCGTCGTTTTCGAGTTCGCGCAGCGAGCGCACGATCGCGTCGAACGCTTCCCAGCTTCGCGCGGCGCGGCCAGTCCCGCCGTAAACCACAAGCTGATCTGGATTCTCGGCGACGTCTGGATCGAGATTGTTCATCAACATCCGCATGGCGGCTTCCTGATGCCAGCCTTTGCAGCTGCGCTCGCTGCCCCGCGGTGCATGGATAGCTCGTTTTCCGCTCATGATTTTTCGCCCTCGACTTCAAAATCGCCCCGGCGAATCGCTTCGGCAACATGGGTAATGTCAGCTGAGAGGGATCGATCCTGCACGAGTGGCGGCGCGATTTTTCGCACAGCAGCAAATGCGCGCTCGACGCCAACGCCGGCTTTTAAAGGATGGCGATGTTCCAAGCCTTCGGCAGCCGCGAGCAATTCGATGGCGAGCAAATTTTCGGCAAGATCGACGATCGCGCGAAGTTTTAATGCGCTCGTCATTCCCATGGAAACATGATCTTCTTTCCCACCGGAAGTGGTGATGTTGTCAACGCTCGCTGGATGCGCGAGCACGCGTGCTTCATTCACGAGAGAGGCAGCCGCGACGTGCGCAGTCATGAAGCCGGATTCCAGGCCCGGATGTCGTGCCAGAAATGCAGGCAGTCCTTCGTTCTTGTCTGGATTGACCAGCCGATCACTGCGGCGTTCGCTCATGCTCATAAGATCGGCAATCGCGATCGCAGCATAATCGAACGCGAGCGCAAGCGGCGCGCCGTGAAAATTGCCTCCCGAAATCACCTCGCCACTTTCGGCGAACACAAGCGGATTATCGGTCGCAGATGCGGATTCAATTAGCAAAACATCTTCGCAATGCGTCAGCGCGCCGCGAACCGCCCCGTGCACCTGCGGCATGCAACGCAGGCTATACGCATCCTGGACGCGCGGATCGCCTTCGATATGCGACTGGCGAATTTCGCTGCCTTCCATCAGCGACAAAAGATGCTCGGCGACAGCTTTCTGTCCCGGGTGCGGACGCGCATCCTGCAGCCGCAAATCGAACGCGGCAGGCGTGCCCTTCAGCGCCTCGAGACTCATTGCACCGGCAACGTCGGCAACGCGCGCAAGGAGTTTCGCGCGCAGAAGCGCCAGCCCGCCCACGGCGTGCATCGCCTGCGTGCCGTTGAGCAAAGCCAGACCTTCTTTTGCCTCGAACTGCAGAGGCTTTAGGTGAGCGCGCCGCAGTGCCTCAGCGCTCGTCATCCGCTCCCATTCAAAAAATGCCTCGCCTTCGCCGATGAGACCCAAAGCCAGATGGGCCAGCGGAGCGAGATCACCGCTCGCGCCAACCGAGCCTTTTTCCGGAACCACTGGACAGACGCGCCGGTTCAGCATTTCGCAAAGTAACTCGATGACCTCGCAACGGATTCCACTGAAGCCGAGAGACAGAACATTCGCACGCAGCACGGTCATCGCGCGCACCTCGGCCTCCGACAGCGGATTTCCAATTCCACAGGCGTGGCTGCGGACAAGGTTCAACTGAAGCTGACGCAATTCGCTCTGCGGAATTCGGACGTCGGAGAGCTTGCCGAATCCGGTGGTGACTCCGTAAACCACCGCATCGCGTGCAACGATCTGTTCGATCAGTTTGCGCGAGGCAACAATACGCGAACGCGCGAGAGGAGAAATGTGAACGGCCTCGCCTCCGACAGCGACTGCCGCGAGTTGAACAAGAGAAATCTGCTCGCCCTTCAGCTCCATTCACACAACTTAATGGGAAAAAGATGAGATGGGAAGGGAGTCAGCCAACAGCCGCATCTGTCCTTTCCGTCACATACGCATGTGAGGAGGATGGACATTGAGAAAGCAAAAAAGGCCAGGCCGGAACACGACCTGGCCTCTTGGGCGAACCCACCCACAATAAATTGCCGGGTATCGGATCTATTTCGAGTATGGCGCCGGAGCTGGGGTCACAACCTCCTTGTGTTGCGCGCAAGCCCCGAGTCCCAACGCGGTAACCAAAACGGCCACGACCATGATCGTTTTCAAAAATTTCAATCTATATCGCCTCCTTTCGCAGCAAGTTGCTCCGGTCTGTTTAGGCGGGGAACAACGGGGAAGCAATGCTTTTCTCAACTTTTTTGAATCTATTGCAAACTGGTCGCCGGGCTTATTTTGCGTAGCCAGTCGTTCCCGCGCCTGTGGTCACAGTCTCTTTGTGTTGAGCGCAAGCACCAAAACTCAAAGCAGTGGCCAAAATGGCCACGATCACGATCGCCCTTAAAAGTTTCAATTTATCTCGCCTCCTTTCGCAGCAAGCTGCACTGCCCGTTTAGGATCACACGGAAACAACGTTTCTCTTGTTTGTTTTGGATGTATTGCCAGACGATTCCGTCCGAAACTTTCCTCGAGCATTTATGCCTCAATTACGACCGGCGTGCTCTCGCCCACCAGATCGAACAGTTCGATTACATCCGAATTACGCATCCGCACGCAACCGCGGCTGGCGGGCGTGCCGATCTTGTCCTCGTGTTTGGTGCCATGAATGTAGATGAAGCGGTCGCGTGTATTGGCATTCTGCTCGTCCAATCCGTCGAGCCATAAAATACGCGACATCACCAAATCCTCGGTTGGAGGAAGCGGATCAACAGGCTTGAGCGGCACGCGGCTTCGAAAAACCGTGCCGCTGGGCGTGTTGCCCCCAATCTTCTCCGCTACGCGAAAACGACCGGTTGGCGTTTTCATGCTTCCCATTTCCGTCCCAATGCCGAATCGCGACGTGGACACCGGGTAACTGCGGATCGGTGTGTCGCCGTCCTTCAACGTAAGCTTCTGATCACCGATCGATATATGGATGTTTCGCAAAGTTTGCATCGAATGACGCGGGCGATAAACTGCGCCTGCGGATGAAAGATTATCATATCGCCGTCGTTGGCGCGACCGGCGCTGTTGGGCAAGAGATTTTGCGCGTGCTGGAACGGCGAAATTTTCCAGTGGCCAGTCTGCATCCGATTAGCTCTGCGCGTTCCGCCGGCAAATCAGTGCGATTTCGAGATGAATCCGTCTCAGTGCTACAACTCAATGAGCATTCATTCGAAAAGATCGACGTCGCATTTTTCAGCGCTGGCGGCGAAATCTCGCGGAAATATGTGCCGCTTGCCTGCCAGGCGGAAGCAATCGTGATCGACAACTCGTCGGCATTCCGGATGGACGCACATGTGCCGCTGGTAATTCCCGAGATCAACGCCGAGGATGCGCGACGGCATCGCGGGCTCATTGCGAATCCAAATTGCACAACCGCGATCACGTTGATGGCGCTTTTTCCTCTCCACCGGGTGTTCGGTGTCCGCCGAATTTTCGCCGCGAGTTATCAGGCTGTTTCCGGCAGCGGCGCGCGCGCTATCGATGAATTAACTCAGCAAACAAAAGGATTGGCGGCAGATCAGGAAGCTTGTAGCCGTCGCCCTGTGGGCGACGTGAGTGCAGCGAGTGCAAATCAATGGGATGCTTCGCACAGCGAAGCGGCTACAGTGTTTCCGCATCCGATCGCGTTCAATCTGCTGCCGCACGTCGATTCCTTTTTGGAAACCGGCTACACAAAAGAGGAAATGAAAATGCAGAACGAGGCGCGCAAGATCATGCACCTGCCGCAATTCTGCGCCTCGGTCACTTGTGTGCG
>QHNK01000034.1 GCA_003218415.1 Verrucomicrobiota bacterium
TCGATGAATTCGATGTACTCGCCGTTTGTTACCGGTCGCGACGCGAATGAAAATGCGGGAACCAAGGCTTGATGCCGCGGTCCTTCGTTATCATACGCGAATCCGTCACCGTTATGACCAATGGCGATTGTTGTCTCCTCGAAATCAACGAACTGATAGGGACGCCGCGCGCCGCCGTCCGGACGCTGCAGTGCGGCGTTCCTACCTCGAAAAACTGGATAGAGCGGATTTTGCGCGAACACGTGCTTGATATCCGTGATGAGCAATTCCTGATGTTGCTGTTCATGATGAATGCCGAGAACAAGGATCGGCTCGATTTCATCCAGTAGTTTTTCGTCGGCGGTGGAGAGCAGGTCGTCGATGTGCGAATCGACAGACATTCGGTAGCGCTGCGTTTCCTGCACTGTTGGGCGTGAAATTAATCCACGCAGATCGCGCCGGTGCATGTCACCGGCCGCATTGTAGTAGGAATTAAAAAGATAAGCGTAATCTGGAATTTCCGGCCGATATCCCGAGATGAATTTTTTTAAGATAAACGTCTCGAAGAACCAGGTCGTATGCGCGAGATGCCACTTGGTGGGGCTGACATCGGGCATCGATTGCACGACGTAATCTTCCGGTTCGAGACCTGCGCACAGCGCATTGGAGAAATTTCTGACTTGATGAAAACGAGCAAGCAAGCGTTCGACACGCGCTGAACTCGGATGAAAATGAGATCGTTCGGCCGCGACCATGCCGGTGGCGGCCTCGGCTGAGGCCAGGCTCAAAGAATTTCTCCTTCTTGTTGGAGTTCTTCCCGGCGTGCCTCGAGCATCTGGTCGTGAGCCGCTTCCTCGAGTCCGTCGATCACGAGATGCTCGCCGACCGTTTCCTCTTCGTCGGTACCGGGACGCGGCATGCGGTGGCCTTTGGAACTGGCGACCACGGTCCACTCTTCCGTCAAATCGGCATTATCGGGAGTCTCCTCGGGGGGGGTATTGTTTTCTTCGCCCATCAATTCCCGGCGGGCCTGCTTCCAATCAGCCTCGGTAAATTCGTCAGGGTTACGCTCATCGATCATCGCAATTTCCCTGGCGCGTTTTTCGACCTCCTCCGGTGACGGCGCGCCTAGCCCGTTGCCATGCACCGAGATTTTTCCCGGATGAGGTTCTGAGTAATCATTCATAAGTAATACTGTGAAAGATGATGGCGCCCTGTTCGCATTACACTCTGGACTACAGATTGGAGGCTTGCAATACAAGCGGTAAAAAACAGCCAGCCCGTCTTTGAAGATATGCATCGGGAAAATTTGATTAAACTCGAAGACGGCGCCGTCATTGCTTTTGAAGAATACGGTGCCGCGAATGGAGTGCCGGTGATATTCTGCCACGGGTGGCCGAGCTCACGCACGATGGCGCGACTCACAGACGAACCAGCGCGCGATCTCGGTATTCGCGT
Source organism: Verrucomicrobiota bacterium (assembly GCA_003218415.1). Classification (GTDB taxonomy): domain Bacteria; phylum Verrucomicrobiota; class Verrucomicrobiia; order Chthoniobacterales; family UBA10450; genus Udaeobacter. Next base: position 1,438 of record QHNK01000034.1, read on the forward strand.
CATTTCACCAGATCGACCAGGTATTAGTGGCTCAAGCCTGCAGCCCGATCGCAAGCTCACCGATTGGCCACGCGTTGCAGAACGAATCGCTGACCACCTCGGTTTTCGCGAATTTCGAATGCTCGCGATATCTGGCGGCGCACCGTACGCTTACGCCACAGCTGCGGCGATGCCTCAGCGGGTACGGGCAATCGCAATAGTAGGTGGCGCGCCGCCAATGGCGGAACCTTTCGACGCCAAAGGATTGCTCCCGCTTTACCGCTGGATGCTGGCACTTCATCGAACCGAACCGCGACTCTTACGCATATTATTTTATCTGGCGCGGCCGCTCCTGTCGTTGCGACCGCCTGTGCGCCTGCGCCCCCTGCTTCTGAAAATGCTAATGTTGCGGCAATGCGATGCAGAAAGTTTGCGGGATGCAGCGGCGTTCGAAGCTATTTTTGAAAGCCAACGACGCGCCTGGCGAGCTTCGGCGGAAGGCGTGATGGCCGACGCGCAGATCTACGCGCAGCCATGGGGTTTTGCCATGGAAGACGTACGCGTTTCGGTCCGGCTCTGGCATGGCAAGGAGGACCGCGCTTTCTCAGTTCAGCTGGCGGAAGAAGTCGCAAAGCGTTTGCCCAATTGTAAAGCACGTTTCATTGACGACGCAGGGCATTATTCACTGGCCATCCGCCATATGCGCGAGATCTTGAAGGATCTCATCTGTGGTGCCGACACGTCCCCCTGAGAAAAGAATGAGCTGGAAATCAGGGCCTTGCTCGACTGATTTTCACGTGTTTTCGCAACAGATTTGGGCAGTTTCGTGAGTTGATCGATACGATCAATTCCTCACCAACAATGTCAGGTTGACCTGCGATGGAGCGCGACGCCTGCGTGCCCGGCACAACCTAAGCAGCCGCCGCACGTTTCTCGAGAATGTAATCGTGAATCGTATTTACAGTTCGAAGCGCTTTACCAGCTACCTCGGAGCTGGGCACACCGACTCCAAATGTTTTTTCCATGCTTACCACCAGCTCCAGCGCGTCAATGGAATCCAAGCCGAGTCCATCTGGGCCAAAAAGTGGTAAGTCATCGCCGATCTGCTCGGGAGGAACTTGCAGCATCAGATTTTTCACAAGCATTTCCTTAATTTGGACGCGCAAATCGGGCACAGACATAAACGAGCCGCGATTTTGCCGTAAATCGCGGGTGAGGTCAAACGTGTAGGGTACGCGAATCGGAAAGACCGGTAACGACGTCGCAGTGCGACGACCCTACCACGAGCGCATTTACACCTGATTGGCTTTGTCGCTTGGCGCAACTGCTTCAGTCGGCTGCGGCGGCGTCACGCTGGCCGAAGGTTGGTTGTCGCTTCGCGCCACGGTGGATTGTGCCGGTTTCACGTCGGACTTGGCGGTTTCTGTATCAGACTTTCCGGCCTTATGCAGTTCGTCACTGAATTCGTCCTTTGCCTTTTGAAACTCCTTTACCGCCTGGCCCATTCCGCGGGCGAGTTCCGGCAGTTTCTTTGCTCCGAACAAAACCAGAATGATCAGCAGGATGACAATCAAGTCAGGTCCTGCCAAGTTCATGAAGCTGGCGAGGAGGTTCATAACTAACCGTAGCATCAGGCTGTTTGCGTAAGTTGCAAGGCAATTCAGCGATCAGCAGCCCACGGTTAGAGGGCAATCCCAGTCGGCGGCAGGGTTGACATACCCTAGCTGCTGTGTGAAAGGAGGGATTCGCAACGCATATGCGCCCCATCTGGAAAGGTAGTATCAGCTTTGGCCTGGTTTATATTCCGGTCGCGGTTTACCCGGCCACGCGTGAGGAGAAGCTGAGTTTCCGGCAGCTTCGGTCAAGCGATCTCAGCCCCATCAGATACAAGAAGGTGGCAGAAGCAGACTCAAAAGAGGTCTCCGCAGACCAAATCGTGAAGGGCTTTGAATACGAGCGCGGCCGTTTTGTTGTTCTAAAGGATGAAGACTTCGAGAAGGTGCGGATCGAGTCCACGCATTCGATCGATATCACCGACTTCGTGGATTTGGAACAAGTCGATCCGAAGTTTTTCTACAGGCCATATTTTCTCGAACCGCAAAAGGGCGGGGAAAAAGCATACGCAGTTTTGCACAAGGCACTCAGCGGGACGGGCAAGATCGGTATTGCGAAGGTCGTGATCAGTAACCGCGAGCATCTCGCCGCCGTTAAGCCCGACGGCTTATTTATGATTCTCGAGCTGATGCACTTCGCCAGTGAGATTCTAAGCGCTGAGGTTTTGAAGAACGGCTCCACAACAGCTGTTAGCGATAAGGAATATAAAATGGCGCAGGCGCTCATCGAGAGCATGACTGTTTCCTGGGAGCCGGAAAAATATCGCGACGAATACCGGAACGCATTGATGGAGATCATCGAACAAAAGGCGCAGCACAAAGAGATCACCACTAAAGCGCCAGCTCCTCCGGCGCCGACCAACGTGGTTGATCTGGTTAAGGTTTTGCAAGACAGCCTCAGCCGGACGCAAGCAGTCAGGCAAAAACGCAGCGCTGCTCGACCCGGTGGGCGCCGGTCCACCGGCGCGCTGGTCAAACAAAGGCGACGGGCAGGTGCTTTCGGGTAATAGCGCCCGGGCGCCGTTGCAAATTGTAGGGCCGGCAGTATAATCAGCACTTCCTTATGGCTAAGACTGCCTGGATCAATCGCAATGCACGCAAGCGCGCGACGGTGAAAAAATACGCCGCGATACGCGCAGAGTTAAAGGCGAAAAAAGATTATGCCGGCCTCGCGCAGCTGCCGCGTGACGCTAGCCCTACCCGAGTGGTTAACCGCTGCGAAGTTACCGGACGCCGACGCGCCTTTATTCGCCGGTTCAAGATGTCGCGCCTCACCTTTCGTGAACTAGCTTCGCAAGGCTTGATCCCTGGCGTAACCAAGTCGAGCTGGTAAAATTTCTCTGCCACGTTGCTGTGCGACGTTAATCCGCCGCGACGGGTTGCTTAGATGAGCATGTCGGGCGTGCGAGTTCGCCATTGTCAAAGTGCGCATGAGTCAGCTCGATGCGTTAGCGGACGAGGGTAACTTGCGCGCGCAGTTTGCCAGACATGTGCGCAGCCATCTCGATGCTTATCTGTCGGCGACGCAGCTCGGCATTACGCTGGCGAGTCTGGCGCTGGGCTGGCTAGGCGAACAATTTTTGGCGCAAATGCTCTCGCCGTTTTTTGCGCTGCTGCACATTTACTCGCACGTATTCGTGACCTCGGTGTCGATCGCGCTGGCCTTTGTCGGTATTACATTTCTGCACATCGTCTTCGGCGAGCTCGGCCCAAAGTACACGGCGATTGCTAATCCGTTGTCTGTCACTCTGCGGCTAGTCCGGCCATTGGGCGCGTTTTACGTTGTGTTCAAACCAGCCATCTGGCTGTTGCACAAATCTTCGAATTTTCTTTTGCAAACCGTGCTGCGCCGGCAACCGGTGCCGGCGACGGAGCTGGCGCACACCGAAGAGGAATTGCGCCTGATCCTGGAGCAAAGCGAAAAATCGAAGGAAGTCTCATCCCTCGGGCGCAGCTTGCTCATGAATGTGCTCGACCTGCGCGACCGCGTCGTGCGCGACATCATGACGCCTCGCGGTGAAATCGTTTACCTCGATCTCGAGGATGATTTCGAAACCAATGTGAAAAAGGCCATCGAATCTCGTCACACGCGCTTTCCGCTGTGCCGTGAAAATCTCGACAACACGGTTGGCCTCGTTCACATCAAGGAACTGCTCCCCATGATGCGCGATCCGCACCCTGATCTCTTGAAGATCAAGCGTGATCTGATTCCGCTCCCCGAGATGATGCCGCTGGAAAATTTGCTGAAGTTGTTCCTGGGCAAGCACGCGCACCTCGCAATCGTGGTAGATGAATTCGGTGGCACTGTCGGGATGGTCACACTTGAAAATGTGTTGGAGGAGTTGGTCGGCGATATTCAGGACGAGTTCGATTTCGAGAAGGAAGAATTTCGCAAGATCAGCGCAAACGAGTTCAGCGTGGACGGAGCACTCGGACTTTATGAACTGAGCGATCTCGCCAAGCTTGAACTGGAGAGCGCCGACGTAAGCACCATCGGCGGTTACGTTACCCATCTGCTTGGTCACCTGCCGAAGACGGGCGAGCAGGTCAAGATCGACAATTATCTGGTGACCGTTTCACAAGCCGATGGTCGCCGCGTCAAACAACTTCATTTTAAGAAATTGAGCGACGCTGCCGTGCACACGCCCACGTCCGGGACGGCGTAACTGGGCCGGTGATCCCGCGCGCGGCGATTACCCGAGGTGTGTCGGCTACGAGAAAGGCGCAACCGTTTTGGAATCGTCTGGCGTTGCAACAATTGTGGTGTGCAATTTCGCGCGTGGCGCCCGGCTATGTAATGATAAGCCATATTTGGGAACGTCTAAGTTATGAATCGATCCAGGAGCGCTGTAGTGCGGGAACCGGTGCGCATCTGGCGGAGATCGACCGGCGCGGTCTCGCTGCCGGAAGTGCACCGCAGCGTGGTAGTGCCGGTGACGGCCTCATTCTGGCGAAAGCTGATCGCTTTCTCAGGCCCAGGTTTTCTGGTCGCGGTAGGTTACATGGACCCGGGAAACTGGGCCACGGATTTGGCTGGTGGCGCGCAGTTCGGCTATTCACTGCTGGCGGTGATCATTGTCTCGAACTTCATGGCGATTCTGCTCCAGCATTTTTGCATCAAACTTGGTGTCGCCACAGGACGCGATCTCGCCCAGGCGTGCCGCGATCATTATTCGACGCCTGTGGTCTGGTTCCTTTGGATCCTGTGTGAACTAGCCATCGCCGCGTGCGATCTGGCCGAGGTTGTGGGTTCGGCCATCGCACTACAATTGCTGTTTAGAATTCCGTTGATGTGGGGTTGCATCATCACGGCGTCGGACGTGATGCTCGTATTGTATCTGCAAACAAAAGGCTTTCGTTACATCGAGGCGATCGTCATAACGCTCATCGCAATCATCGGCAGCTGTTTCGCGGCCGAACTCATTTTTTCGAAGCCAAGCATGATGGGCATTTTGTCGGGGCTCGTGCCAGGCCCACATATCGTTGCGAACCAGGCAATGCTCTACGTCAGCATCGGCATACTTGGCGCGACGGTCATGCCGCATAATCTTTACCTGCACTCGTCAATCGTGCAGACGCGAAAATTTGAGCAGACCCTGACGGGCCGGCATCAGGCGATCAAGTTTGCCACGATCGATTCAACATTCGCGCTCATGTTCGCGCTGTTCATCAACGCAGCGATTCTTATTCTGTCGGCAGCGGTTTTTCATTGGTCTGGCCATCGGGACGTCGCCGAAATTCAAGATGCCTACCGGCTGCTGAGTCCGCTGCTCGGCGTCGGCGCGGCGAGCATGCTGTTTGCCATCGCACTGCTTGCGTCCGGGCAGAACTCGACCCTCACCGGCACGCTGGCCGGTCAAATCGTGATGGAAGGTTTTCTTAATCTCCGCCTCAAGCCCTGGCTGCGCCGGCTGATTACACGACTCATCGCCATTGTACCGGCCGTGCTCGTGATCGGTATGTTTGGCGAAGGCAAAACCACGGAGTTGCTCGTGGCGAGCCAGGTCGCGCTAAGCATGCAGCTCGGCTTCGCTGTGTGGCCGTTGGTGCGATTCACCGGAGAACGCGCGAAGATGGGTGAGTTTGCTAATCGGCTTTGGCTGAAAATTCTCGGATGGACGACAGCGGGGATTATTATTTTGCTCAATGTGAAACTGCTTCTGGACACATTTTTGCCCGACGCCGCACTCAAATCGCTCTACGGTTTCTTCCACATTCCCGTTCCGACGCATTGAAATGTATAAACGCATCCTGATTCCGCTCGAGAACAGTGCCGCTGATGAGACCATCCTGACGCACATCAAACCTCTCGCGCGTATGACCGGCGCGAAGCTGCTCCTGGTTCACGTGGCCGATGGCTGGGTGGCCCGGAATTTCCAGCAACTCAAGCTGGCCGAAAGCCAGGAGATGAAAGACGACCGCGCGTATTTGGAAACGCGGACGCGTGAACTCACGAAAGAAGGCTTCACATGCGATGCTGTTTTGGCGCTCGGCGAACCGTCCGACGAAATCATCAAGCTCGCTCGCGAAAGAGGTGTGGATCTGATCGCCATGACAACCCACGGGCACCGTTTCATCAGTGACATTCTTTACGGCGCAACTGCAGACAAAGTTCGCCATGCGGTCGATGTGCCCGTACTGCTGGTGCGCGCGAAGTAAGTGTATCGGGCGTTAAGGCGAAACGCCTGTTCCGTTGATTAGGTGCTTGACACAGGCGCCGGTACAATGACCTAAGACGCGCGTGAAGGTTCTTTTCCTCACAAACGAGTATCCGCCGCACATCTATGGCGGTGCGGGTGTGCACGTGGGTTATCTCTCGCGCGAACTGGCGAAAACGATGCCGGTGGAAGTGCGTTGCTTTGGCGATCAACGTCTCGAAGAAGGCAACCTCAAGGTCATCGGGTTCCAGCTCGACACGAGCAGTTTCACCTGCCCAAAACCGTTGCGCTCCGCTTTCGGCGCAGTGCGCCGTTGCATTGATTTCAACACCACAAACATCGATGCCGACCTGGTGCATTGTCATACTTGGTACACTCATTTTGGCGGGATTTTGGCGAAAAAGAATTACGGCGTTCCGCTTGTCATTACGGTCCATTCACTCGAGCCGCTTCGACCCTGGAAGCGCGAACAGCTCGCTGGCGGCTATGACTTTTCGCTTTGGGTAGAGAAAACCGCGTTGGAAATGGCGGATGCGATCATCGCCGTTTCCAGCGAAACCAGGCGTGACATCGAGCGCCTGTTCGCTGTCGATTCGACGCGGGTGCATGTGATTCACAATGGGATCGATCTGAACCAATACCGAAAGGTCGATTCAACTGCCGCGCTCAAGCGGTACGGTATTGATCCAAACAAGCCATATCTGCTTTTTGTCGGCCGGATCACGCGCCAAAAAGGATTCCAACATCTCGTACGGGCAATCCAATTCATGGATCGCGATTTTCAGATCGTGCTTTGCGCCGCGGCGCCAGACACGCCAGGCATGGCAGAGGAAATGAGAACCGCCGTGGAACGTGCAAAAATGCAGCGGCCTGGGATCATCTGGATCGACGAAATGGTCGATCAAAAGACGGCCTGTGAACTTTACTCGCAGGCAGCGGTGTTCGTTTGCCCGTCCATCTACGAACCATTCGGCATCATCAATCTTGAAGCGATGGCCTGCGAAACTGCGGTTGTGGCCAGCGCCGTCGGCGGAATCAAAGAAGTCGTTGCTGATGGTGAAACTGGCTTTCTCATTGCGCTGGAGCAAATGAACGAAAGCCCATTCGAAGCAACCAACCCCAAAAAGTTCGCGCGAGACCTCGCAACACGCATCAATCAGTTAATGAACGATCGGCAATTACGCGAGCGGTTCGGCAAAGCCGGGCGCAAACGGGTTGAAGAGAATTTTGGCTGGGCTGCAATTGCGGAGAAAACAAAAAAGTTGTACGAAACGTTGAAGCGTTAAAGCGTTTTGGGATTGCATGCCATACCGCTTCAACGCTTCAACGTTTTAACCGTGTAATGCGGAGAAGCCATGTTTGTCGATCGGATCAAAGTTTTCGTACAAGCGGGAAAGGGCGGGCGCGGGTGCGTCAGTTTTCGACGGGAGAAGTTTGTGCCGAAAGGCGGGCCTGATGGTGGCGATGGCGGACGCGGCGGCGACGTGATCCTACTAGGAGATCGGCATGTCGATAATCTCACCAATCTTTTCTACGAGCCCATCGTTAGAGCAAAAAACGGTGTGCACGGGAAGGGAAAGAAAATGACAGGAAGCGCCGGAGCCGACAAAGTCGTGAAAGTTCCGGTAGGCACAGTCGTTTATGCGGCAGAAGGAGCTGAACGCTCAACGTTCAACGCTCAACGTTCGACGTCCAGTGTGGAACAATTGGCAATTGGCAATCGGCAATCGGCAATTTCAATTGTGGATCTCATCCGTGATGGGCAGAAATTTGTGCTTTGTCGCGGCGGAGCAGGGGGCAAAGGCAATGTGCACTTCAAAAGCTCGCGTAACCGCGCACCGCGCCAATACACGGAGGGCGAAGAAGGTGAGGAAGGATATTTCCTGCTCGAACTACGAACGATTGCGGATGCGGGATTGGTTGGTTATCCGAATGCTGGCAAATCGACACTGTTGCGGAAAGTTTCGGCTGCCCGGCCGAAGGTTGCGGCGTATCCGTTCACCACTTTGCATCCGATTGTCGGCGTGATTGAATTTCCAGGTTACCGGCGGGCCACCATTGCAGATATTCCAGGCTTGATCGAAGGAGCGCACCGAGGGCTTGGTCTTGGCCACGAATTTTTGCGCCACATCACGCGCTGCCGCATTTTAGTATTCGTGATCGATGTCGCCGGAAGCGAAGGACGCAATCCGGTGGAAGATTTGCGGAATCTTCGGCGCGAAATCGATCTTTATGATCCGGCGCTTTCATCGCGACCATGGCTGGTTGTTGCCAACAAGATGGATTTGCCGTATGCGAAGAAGAACCTGGAAGCGGTGCAAGAGAGATTCCCGAAGACGAAAATCATTCCGACGTCAGCAGCAAAGGGAGAGGGAATGGATGCATTAAAGGAGGCGCTCGCAGCGAGGATTACAAACGATAAAGATATTGTTTCCCGGGGAATTTAAGATGGACAAGTTCAGAATCTCTGCCGAAACTGGCCGCTGTCGTATGGGTAGGCGGGTTGTGGCTAGCTATTGCTCCAGCTTTCTTAAGCCGGAGATGTTGCACATTTACCGACAGGTAAAAGCGCTGCGTGGCGTCGATACCTTCGTCGTCACCAAAGAGGTTCAGAATGCAGAGCGGTTTCCGTTTGAGGATATTGAAATCATTCCAAAGCGACGCACCAACCTGCTGGTGCACGGCTGGCTGAAATTCGTGGTACGGCGGCCCCCCATTGTCTATCGGGGCGAATACCAGACTCTCGACTCATTGTTGGAGCGGCACGGCGCCGATCTTATGCATATTTATTTTGGCCATACCGGTGTGCACTTGCTTCCTTTCATTGAGCAGTGGGACAAACCGTGCGTGGTATCCTTCCATGGCGCCGATGTCGCGCACAAACCCGAGATCAAAGATTATCCGGGGAAATTGCGTCGTCTTTTTAATGCAGTCCCGCTTGTCTTCGCGCGTTCCCAATCGCTGGCTGACCGGCTAATCCATTTGGGCTGTCCGCCGGAAAAGCTGCGCATCAATCGCACTGGCATCCCGCTAAGTGAATTTCCATTCGTGGATAGAGAGCCGCCGCGAGATGGCAAATGGAGAGTGGTACAGGCGTGCCGGTTAATTCCGAAGAAAGGCATTGCGACGAGCTTGCGCGCTTTTGCGATTTTTAAGAAAGACAATCCTGGCGCGGAATTCTTCATCGCTGGCAAAGGACCGTTGCAACCTGAACTAGAAATGCTCGCCGGGGGGCTGGGCATTCTCAGGGATGTGCACTTCGTCGGATTTCTGTCGCAACCGAAGCTCCTGGACCTTTATGCCAGTTCGCATGTGTTTTTGCATCCGAGCGAAATATCTCCAAATCAAGACCAGGAAGGTGTGCCGAACTCGGTTTTGGAAGCGATGGCCACTGGACTGCCAGTGGTCGCGACACGTCATGGTGGAATTCCGGAAGCGGTTGATCACGGGCGCACCGGGTTTCTGGTTGCCGAGGAGGATCACGTCGGATTAGCGAATGCCACGCAGCTAATCACAACCTCGCCCGTGCTGCTAAAGCGAATGGGACAACGTGCCCATGCTACCGTGGTCGAACGATTTGAACAGGACACCCAAATCGATCAATTAGAATCGTTTTACGAGGAAGCAATCACACTAAATGGTGCCGCTGAGTCCGTGACGTCGAAGCCGATCGTCAGGATCGCTCCACAGTTCGCCGAGGGATTGCCGGCGAAATAAGTTTAGGTTCGAGAATTTTGTTTGTCATCCGGGCAAAACGCGCTTTGGTATGCGCGTTCGAGTTGTAGCCGAAGCGTTTTGCTCGCCGTAGCATTTGCAACGGTGGATGACCTCGGCAGGCTGGCATCATCCCGACTAGTCGGGACTACAGCTGTATCCCAAAAAAATGCGGAATCGTTGCTTTTTATCGTCGGTTTTGATGCTGGTCTACGGCATTGCTTTGGCGACGCCGGCAGTGGCGGCGGAGACCGAGCCGGCCGTGTCGTTGAAGCCGATCCCAATCTTTGAGATCGGCAAGTTTGCAATCACCAACTCGATGCTGGTGACGTGGATTGTGGCGGCAGGCATTATCGTTTTTGCCCAGATCGCGACCCAGAACATCAAGCCGATTCCAAGCGGCATTCAAAATTTCTGGGAGTGGCTGGTCGGGGGACTGTATAACTTTCTTGAAGGAATTATCGGGCGCGAATTGGTGCGAAAAACGTTTTGGTTCTTCGCGACGATTTTCATTTTCATCTTGTTCGTGAACTGGTTTGGTCTGATCCCCGGCGTGGGGACGATCGGCTGGGGCCATCACGATCCAAACACCGGCTTGTTTCATGTTGATCAGCCGCTTTTGCGCGGCGGCAACGCGGACTTAAACATGACCACGGCCATGGCCGCAATTTTCTTTGTGCTTTGGCTGGTCTGGGCGCTCCAAGCGCAAGGTGTCGGCGGTTTCTTAAAACATTTGTTCGCCCCAAAAGGTGAAACCACAGGCGTTCTCAAAGTTCTGATGGCCGTGATTTTTTTCATGGTGGGCTGGCTCGAAGTCATCTCTATTTTGTTCCGCCCGATTTCACTAAGTTTTCGGCTTTATGGGAACATTTACGCTGGCGAAAGTATTTTGGAAGCGATGGCTACGATGGTGCCGTTGTGGCTGGCGTGGCTGCCGCCGATTCCATTTTATTTTATGGAGATACTGGTGGGCGTTGTGCAGGCGCTCGTGTTTATGCTACTGACGGCCGTGTTCACCATGCTAATTGCGCAGCATGACCATGGCCCGGAACATGCGCCAGTGTAAATTTCGACGGACCCATGATGGGCCCGTCAAACCAACAGAAAAACTATGATACTACCATTACTTGCAGAAATGAGCGGAAGCATTCACGTCGGCCTGGCCGCGATGGGCGTCGGCATCGGCGTGGGACTAACGGGCCTAGGCATGGCGACGGCAGTTGGACGCAATCCGGGTGCCTTTACGCAAATCCTTGTGCATGGGATTCTGGCCATCGCTTTTACCGAGGCGATCGTTTTCTATGCGTTGTTTCTTCTCGCTCACTGATGGCGCCCCGACTGAGAGAGCAACAGCCCCTGGCGCGTGAATTATGAATCTGATCATTGCCGCTGCGGCAGGTGGTTTTAGCGAAACGCTTCACGACACAGCTGAAACTTTCGGTTGGAATTGGCAATTGTTCCTTTCGCAGGTGATCAGCTTTGTGATCGTAGCGTTACTCCTGCGACGCTTCGCCTACAAGCCGATCCTTGCGGTACTCGAAGAGCGCCGGCGCAAGATCGAAGAAGGCCAGCTGAATGCAGAGAAAATCAAAAAGGAACTCGCCGAAGCGGAGAAGCGTTATCAGGAAATCATCGCGAAGGCCGACGCAGACGCGCAAAAAATGATTGACGAAGCGCGCGAAAGCGCTGCGCATTTATCCGAGCGCAAGCAACAGGAGGCGATCGCGGCTGCAGAGCAAATCCTGGCAAAAGCGCGCGAGGCCAGTGCGATTGAACATGAGCGCACAATGGAATCTTTAAAGCGCGAGCTTGGACGCCTGGTGGTTGATACCACCGCCAAAGTGGCTGGGAAGGTGTTAACGCCGGAAGATCAACAGCGCTTACAGGAAGAAGCAGCGCGCCAACTAGCCGGATGAAGATCAACAAGGAAATTCGCCAGCTCTCGCGGAAGATGCTTCGAGCAAGTGTCGCTGATGGTCAGCTCGATCCACAAAGAATCGCGTCGTTGGTCGATTCACTCATAAGGAGAAAACCGCGTCATTACATTGAGGTTCTAAAAAATTACAGACGTTTGCTTCGACTCGAATTGGAAAAGCGCAGTGCCAGAATCGAGACAGCAAGCGAGGTGGACCCATCGATTCGTTCGGAGATTCTCGCCAATCTGAAGAAGAAATACGGCAACGACGTGACAGCTGAGTTTGTCGTTAACCCTCAGCTTCTTGGCGGAATGCGCATCCGCGTAGGGAGCGATGTCTGGGATGGAACTGTGCGCGGTCGGCTCGAACGCCTCCAGCAACAACTCTAAGCAATCCAAATCATGAGCAGCATACTCGAAGAGATCGAAACGAAAATTGAAGGGCTGAAAACCTCGACGACGAAAAGCAACGTCGGCGTTGTGCGTGAAACGGGCGATGGGGTCGCGCGTATCGAAGGCCTGAGCGACGTGATGCTAAACGAGATGATCGAATTTCCCAACGGGGTGTTCGGTCTCGCGTTGAACCTCGAAGAAACTGAAGTCGGTGCGATTTTGCTGGGTGAGACTACGAAGGTCGCAGAAGGCGACGAAGTCCGCACCACCGGCAGACTGTTACAGGTTCCAGTGGGTAAAGCTTTGCTCGGGCGCGTCGTTAATACGTTGGGCCAGCCATTGGATGGAAAGGGCTCAATCAAGACCGACGCGTTTTATCCTCTCGAAAAAATTGCACCTGGCGTGATTAAGCGCCGCAGTGTGAACCAACCGGTGCAAACAGGCATCATGGCCATTGACGCGATGATTCCGATTGGTCGTGGCCAGCGCGAGCTAATCATCGGCGACCGTGCTACCGGCAAGACGACGATCGCTATCGACACGATCATAAGCCAGGCGCGCCTGAATAAAGCGGCCGAGGATCAGGGCGACAAGAATTATCGTCCGCTCTACTGCATCTATGTCGCTGTCGGCCAAAAGAATTCCAACGTGGCGCGTACACTGGCGGTGCTCGAAAAAGAAGGCGCCATGCCTTACACGACAATCATCTCAGCACCGGCCTCGGACACTGCCACAAACCAGTATCTGGCGCCCTTCGCCGGCGCCGCCATGGGCGAGTGGTTCATGGATAATGGAATGGATGCGCTGATCGTTTACGACGATCTATCGAAGCACGCGGTCGCATATCGACAGGTTTCGCTCGTGTTGAAGCGGCCTTCCGGACGCGAAGCGTATCCAGGCGATGTGTTTTACTTACACTCACGTTTGCTCGAACGCGCCGCGCGGATGGCGGATGACTTCGGCGGCGGATCGCTGACTGCGTTGCCCATTATCGAAACGCAAGCTGGCGACGTTTCCGCCTATATCCCGACAAACGTGATCTCCATCACGGACGGCCAAATTTATCTGGAGACCGATTTGTTTTATCAGGGAATTCGGCCAGCCATTTCGGTTGGGTTATCCGTGAGCCGTGTAGGGTCGGCGGCACAGATCAAAGCCATCAAGCAGGTGGCTGGCAAGGTAAAGCTCGATCTGGCGCAATTCCGCGAGCTGGCGGCCTTCGCACAGTTTGGTTCCGATCTGGACGCGGCGACGAGGGCGCGGCTCGATCGCGGTCAACGCATTGTCGAGCTTTTTAAACAAAAACAATACAACCCGATTCCGGTGGACGAACAGGTAGCCGTGATGTGGGCAATGCAAAATGGATACATCGATGCTGTTCCAGTCGAGCGCGTGAAGGACTACCAACTAAAACTTCAGGATTGGCTGGAAACCCGGAAAGAAGGATTGCTCGGAGCGATCCGCGAGAAAAAAGCGCTCGATAAGGACATCGAGTCGCAATTGAAAGCGGCGCTGGATGAATTCAAGGCGACCTGGCGATGATTTGTCTGCGAGCGTTCGATCCAACCATGGCTTCCAACCGCAAACTTGCCACTAGAAACCTTCCACGCTTTCCAGGCGATTTCGGGTTCCAACTTATCGCTGGGGAGCTTAGAAACTTGAGGTCGCAAATTGCGACCTCAAGTTTGCATGGAGGGCGACGATATCGCCCATGGGCATTTACGGAGCATGGCGCGATCATGCTCGGGAGTGTCCTGAATAGCGAAATCGCTGTTCAAGCGAGCATCCGCGTCGTGCGTGCGTTCGTTAGGCTGCGCGAAATGGTTGCGGCAAATGCACAGCTTGCTGCAAAACTCAAAGAACTTGAGCAACGCCTCGATTCCCACGATGAAGCGATTGCTAACGTTTTCGCTGCGATCAAACAACTACTTGGGCCGCCCGAGCCGCCAAAGAAACGCGAGATCGGGTTCCATGTACGAGAACAGCCCGGGCGCTATCGGGCGAAGAGAAGATTCTAAGAAATGGCAAACACGCAGGACATACGGCGCCGGATCAGATCGATTCGCAACACCGCGCAGATCACCAAAGCGATGCAGATGGTGGCTGCCTCAAAGATGCGCAAAGCGCAGCAGCATGCACTTGCCGGGCGGCCTTACGCCGCTTTGATGAATAAGGTTTTCGTCTCTTTACAAAAACGAACGGACCCGAAGCTGCATCCGCTTTTGGAAATCCGGCCGCTGAAAAGGGAACTGGTCGTGATCATCAGTACCGACAAAGGGCTATGCGGCGCGCTAAATACGAATTTATTTCGCGAGGCCGTAAATTTTGAGCAGGCCAAAGCAGCTTTTGTGGTGACTGGAAAAAAGGCGCGACAATTTATTGCACGGACAAAACGGGAGTTGCTGGCTGATTTCGAGCTGAAAGATTCCCCCAGTTTCATTGAAACCAAACCGCTCTCAAAGTTCTGCACTGAAAAATTTCTGAAGCGGGAGGTGGACAAGGTCTCAGTGCTTTACACGCATTTCATCAACACGATTAATCAACGTCCAGTAGTGCAGACGCTCTTGCCGATCAGCGGTTTTGATTTGCCGAAGAATGAAGCAGGCCAGGCTGAAAGTGAAGGTGTCGATCCGATGATCGGCTACATATTCGAGCCCAACGCAGAGGTCGTTCTCGATTCGATGCTGCCGTATTATATTTCGTACCAAGTTTTCCAGATGATCCTCGATGCGCGTGCCTCCGAGCACAGCGCGCGCATGGTGGCGATGAAGAATGCCACGGATAACGCGAATCAATTCATTAAGGACCTAACGCTGGAATACAACAAGATGCGGCAGGCCGGCATCACCACCGAGTTGCTCGAGATCGCCACGGCGCAAATGGCGCTCGGTGGCTAATCAAGTTTATGAATAAAGGAAACATAGTTCAAGTAATCGGTCCCGTTGTGGACGTGGAATTCCCGGACGAAAAGGCGCTGCCGAAAATCTACAACGCGCTCGAAATTGAATATGAAGTGAATGGCAACCCAACAAAGCTGACGCTCGAAGTGCAGCAGCACCTCGGCGAAAATTGGGTGCGCTCGGTGGCCATGTCTTCCACCGAAGGACTTAAACGTGGGATGAGCGTGACGGACACCGGCGGACCGATAACGGTTCCAGTCGGCGAAGGCGTGCTCGGTCGTTTGTTCAATGTGACCGGCGACCCAGTCGATGATCGCGGGCCTGTGAAATTTGAAAAGCGCTACTCGATCCACCGTCCTGCGCCGGCGCTAACCGAACAGGACACAAAAGTGCAGATCCTCGAAACAGGAATCAAAGTCATCGATCTCGTTTGCCCATTTTCAAAGGGAGGCAAGGTCGGTGCATTTGGCGGCGCCGGCGTTGGCAAAACTGTCATCATCCAGGAGCTGATCAACAACATCGCTATGAAGCATGGCGGTGTCTCGATGTTTGCAGGTGTAGGCGAGCGCTCGCGTGAAGGTAACGACCTTTACAAGGAAATGAGTGAAGCAGGCGTGATCGACCAAAAAGATTTGTCGAAATCGAAAGTGGGGATGGTTTTCGGCCAGATGAACGAGCCGCCGGGCGCACGCTTACGCGTCGGACTTTCTGCGCTGGCGATGACTGAATTCTTCCGCGACGAACGCAATCAGGATGTGCTGCTTTTCATTGATAACATCTTCCGATTTTCCCAAGCCGGCTCTGAAGTGTCGGCGCTGCTCGGCCGTACGCCATCCGCCGTTGGTTATCAGCCGACGCTCGCTGCGGAGATGGGCGACTTGCAGGAGCGCATTACTTCGACCAACAAAGGATCGATCACTTCCTTCCAGGCGGTTTACGTTCCCGCAGACGACTTGACTGATCCGGCGCCGGCAAACACGTTCGCGCACTTGGATTCGACGATCGTCCTCGAGCGCGCGCTCACTGAGCTTGGCATTTATCCGGCAGTTGATCCTCTGGCATCAACGTCAAAATCGCTCGCGCCTGAAATTGTTGGCGAAGAACATTACAATGTCGCACGCGGCGTGCAGCGCGTTTTGCAGCGTTACAAAGATTTGCAGGACATCATCGCGATTCTTGGAATGGACGAGTTGAGTCCAGAAGACAAACTGACCGTTTACCGGGCACGAAAGATTCAACGTTTCCTCAGCCAGCCATTTCACGTGGCGGAAGTTTTCACCGGTCATAAAGGACAATACGTCTCGATCGAAGAGACGGTCCGTGGCTTCAAGGAAATCCTCGAGGGCAAACATGACGATGTGCCCGAGCAAAATTTCTACATGAAGGGCAACATCGATATGATCAAGGAAGGTTAAAGCGTTAAACCGTTGAAGCGGAAACCATGGCTACTCTGAAATTGGAGATCGTAACGCCTGAGGAAAAAATTTATTCCGAAGACGTGGACATGGTGACCCTTCCCGGCTCGGAGGGCGAGCTCGGCGTTTATCCCAAGCACGTCCCGTTGCTTACTACTTTGAAGCCGGGCGAACTGCGCATCATCAAGAGTGGACGCGAAACCGCGATGGCCATTGGCGAGGGTTTTGTAGAGATCAAAGGCGACGCGGTTTCGGTTTTGACCGACATGGCACTCGAATCCGAGAAGATCGACATCGCTGCGGCCGAGGCCGCGGTCGAACGCGCCAAAGCGGCGATGAAGGAAGATCATACTGCTGCAGAAGTAGCGGCGATTCAGGCGTCGCTACAAAAAGCGCTTGCTCAGTTGCACGTCAAACGCCGCCGCCATCACGGCTAGCATTTGTAGAGGTGGTCGCCGCGGCGACCGCCTGCATATGCTAAACTAAAAGCTTGGCACAAGCACCGCTAGACGCTCTCGGAATCATCGCCGGCAACGGCGTGTACCCCAGATTGCTTGCTGATTCAGCCCGAAAGGCTGGGGTTAAGAAAATCGTCGCGGCGGCGTTCCCCGGCGAAACCGATCCAAGCCTCACGCAACATGTCGATGTGCTCGAATGGATACGCGTCGGACAACTTAACCGGCTACTGAAATTTTTCCGTACGCAAGACATTCACCACGCGATCATGGCAGGACAAATCGCGCCGAAAAACCTTTTCGATCTGCGCCCGGATTGGAAAGCGTTGGTGTTGCTGGGCAAACTTAAACAGCGCAATGCCGAATCGATCTTCGCGGCGATTGCGGATGAACTGGCAAAAATCGATGTCGAGCTTTTGCCGGCGACAACATTTCTCGAAGATTCGCTCGCACCGTCAGGGTTAGTTGCAGGAGCGAAGTTATCCCGCCAGGAAGAAGAAGATGTCGATCTTGGCTGGAAGACCGCGAAGGAAATCGCGCGGCTCGACATAGGCCAGACCGTGATTGTGAAAAATGGAACTGTTGTTGCGGTGGAAGCGTTCGAAGGAACCAACGAGGCGATGAAGCGTGGCGGCGCACTCGCGCGCGAAGGCGCAATCATGGTCAAGGTTGCCAAACCAGAGCAAGACATGCGGTTCGACGTGCCGGTAATCGGCGTAGAAACAATCCGCATCGCTGCCGAAGCACGAGTGCGCGTGATCGCTGTCGAAGCGGGAAAAACTTTATTGCTCGAACGCGATGCGATTACCGACCTGGCCAATCGCTCGCAGATCTCGATTGTTGCTCGGGCCTCTTAGGCTGCAATGAATCGGCCATACGGGCTGACAACTCAAAGCCGATTCGCACGACGAGAGGTAACCCCTTCTTGACCAGCCTGGGGCATGGGGATACACAGCGTGACCGACACCGTTATGCCCAAGCCAATGCTATGCCTAATCATCGCTGCACTCGCAGTCGCAACGCAGATATCTCGATCTGTCGCTGCGGATGCGGAATGGGATAGAACTGTGCTGCCGCGTCCAGCCCAGCCCTTCCAAGGCGCAACAAAGCGAACCCTCGAAGGCTCAAAAGCATCCTTTACTCAGCCAGTGAAAGCTCCGCCGGACGCACCCAATGTTCTCCTCGTGCTGATTGACGATGCTGGCTTCGGTAATCCGTCCACGTTCGGCGGGCCGGTCGCTACACCGACGTTTGACAAACTCGCGGCGGAGGGACTTCGGTACAATCGATTTCACGTGACGGCGCTTTGTTCACCCACGCGCGCGGCGTTGCTGTCGGGGCGGAACCATCACGCGGTGGGATTCGGCTCGATCTCCGAGTTGATCGGCGGTTGGCCGGGCTACAGCACGAACTGGCCGACAAGCGCGGCTTCCATCGCGCAGATTCTTCAGGCCAACGGCTACAACACTGCTGCGATCGGCAAGTGGCATCTCACACCTGACGCGCAGCAGGGACCGGCGGGCCCGTTTGACCGCTGGCCGAACGCGCTGGGCTTCGATTACTTCTGGGGATTTTTGGGCGGAGAAACCAGTCAGTTCGATCCGGTCCTCGTCGAGAACAACAAGATGGTCGGTGTGCCGAAGGAGAAGAACTTTTATCTCAATGACGCTATGGCCGAACACTCAATTACCTGGATTCGCGATCAGAAAGCGCAAGCGCCCGAAAAACCTTTCTTTCTCTATTTCTCGACGGGTGCGACCCATGCGCCACACCAGGTGCCGAAGGAATGGAGCGACAAATACAAGGGCAAATTCGATCAGGGTTGGGACAAGTTGCGCGAAGAGACGTTCGCACGGCAGAAACAGCTCGGTGTGATTCCGGCCAACGCCAAACTGACGCCTCGCGATCCGGCGTTCCCAGCGTGGGACAGCGTACCGCCGGACGTAAAGAAGGTGTATTCGCGTCAGATGGAGGTCTATGCCGGTTACCAGGAAAACACTGACCACGCTGTCGGACGCGTCCTGCAAGCGATCGAGGACATGGGCCTCGGCGACAATACGCTCGTTATTTACATCTTCGGGGACAACGGTGCCAGCATGGAAGGAACGGAGGACGGGACATTCAACGAAATCATAACCTTGAACGGCATTCCACTCACTGCTGAGCAGCAATTAAAAGCGATCAAAGCTTACGGCGGCCTCGACAAATGGGGCGGCCCCGATATGGATCCGCACTATGCGGCAGCGTGGGCGTGGGCGGGTAACACGCCATTTAAATGGGGAAAGCAGGTGGCCTCGCATCTCGGCGGCATTCGTAACCCCATGGTCATTAGCTGGCCAAAACGCATCAAGGACAAAGGCGGCTTGCGCAGCCAATTCACTCATTGCACCGACATCGCTCCCACCATTCTGGAGGCTGCTGGCCTGCCGGAGCCAAAGCAAGTTAACGGCGTCGCACAAATGCCGATGCATGGCGTAAGTTTTCTTTCCACGTTCGCTGATGCAAATGCGCCCTCGCGCCACACTCAACAGTATTTCGAGATCCTCGGAAATCGCGCTATGTACAAGGACGGCTGGATCGCATGCTGGCGCCCGGACCGAATCCCTTGGAAGTTGGATCCTCCAACGCTCGCGCAGTTTGCACCAGACAAATGGAACCCGGACAACGACAAGTACGAGCTGTATAATCTGGACGAAGATTTCTCGCAGGCTGACGATGTGGCGGACAAGTATCCGGATAAGGTACGCGAACTGACCGCGCTGTTCTGGTCTGAAGCCGAGAAATACCAGGTCACACCGCTATTCGGCGAGATTGCGTTTTTGTGGGGTTTTCCGAAGCACTCGACCGATCAGACCAAATTCACTTATTACAGCGGAACGGAAAATATCTCGTCCGGCATGATTCCCCCGATTTACAATCGTTCGTATAGCATCAGCGCAGATTTGGATAATCCGGGCCGATCAGGCCTTCGGTTGCGTCCCGGAATAGAGGGCGTCATCGTGGCGGAGGGCAGTTTCCTTGGCGGCTTCTCGCTTTATGTCGAAGAAGGCCGACTGAAGCACACCTATAGTTTCCTTGGTTTGAAACTGGACACCATCACCTCGCGTGATGAGCTGCCGAAAGGCAAAGTCAACGTCCGCTACGAGTTCACCGCCGATAAACCCGGCGAGTTCGCTACCAGCGGCACAAGCCGGCTCTTCATCAACGGGAAACAGGAAGCCGAAGGCAAGATCGAGCATACCGCGCCGCTTCGGTTTACCGCTTACGCTGGCATGGACATCGGTACGGACAACGGTCTTCCAGTCGTTCCAAAACTTGGATACGCCAAATTACTGCCCAAGTACTTTAAAGGCACGATCGAAAAAGTAGAGTTCGATCTCAGTCCGCAGAAACTTAGTACCGAAGATCTGCAGCGGATGTACCTGGAGCGTTTTGCAAGCGCAGTGCGCAACTAATCGATCACCTGCCGCGGCGCTTCTCCATAGCCTCACGAATGGCCTGTTGACGAATCGCCTGTAGCTTTTGGTACTGGTCAGGTGAAAGAATAGCCTTCATCTGAGGATCGGTCTGCTGGTGAATCGCCCTGATCTGCTGCATTTTTTGAAAACCCGAGAGCGAACCATTGTTCTTAATGGCTTCTACTTTTGGACCTTCGTCGGCGAGAATGGGCAGAATCTTCGCCTTCTGTTGAGGCGTGAGATTAAGCTGTTGCGATATCGCCTGAAGCTTCGCACCTTTATTTTGAGCGGACGACGCCGGTGCCAGCAGCACAAACATGCCGAAGCATAAAGCCAGTGCGATTAGCCGAATGTAGTTCTTCATATTGTTTCTCCTTATCTTGTTCGGCGGCATCGTGGTCAAGGAGGCGCCGGCGAGTCAAGCTGAATCGGGCGCCACCGACATTGAATTAAAAAAGTACATTGACAGCCAAGGCCGGCCTGAATCATCACGGGGGTTGGCTAGTTACCGATTAACTACCGTGAAATCTTTACTCTCCTCATTGTTTGCCGTTGCCAGCGGCTTACTAATTGTCGGCCGATTCATCATTTGTGCCGAAACCTTTACCGAGGGCGCCCGAGTCTCTCCCGAAACCGTCACACTAAAGCCTGGCGAATATGTTTGGGAACCCGAACGTGCGCCGGAGGGTCCTTTGCTCATTGTGGCCAGCATTACCGAGCAGGTGGCATACGTTTATCGTAACGGGATCCGTATCGCACGGTCGAGTGTCAGCACAGGTCGACCAGGTCATCGCACTCCCACTGGCATCTTCACGATCCTGGAAAAGGAGGTTCATCATACCTCGAGCATTTATAAAGGCGCGGAAATGCCTTACATGGAGCGCGTGACTTGGGGCGGGATCGCCCTGCACGCTGGCGATCTGCCGGGTTACCCCGACTCACATGGCTGCATCCGGCTGCCGATTGAATTTTCCAAGCTGCTCTTTGGCGTCACCATGAAAGGCGCGACGGTGATCATCGCCGATGAGCATTCCGCGCCGGCCGAGACGATCAACCCCGGCCTGTTCTTCACGCAGGCCGGCGAGGAGAGCGAACCGATAGCGGCGGGCCAATTTGAATGGAACCCCGATAAATCTCTTAGCGGCCCAGTCTCTCTGATCGTAAGCAGCGCAGACAAAACAGTGTACGTCTATCGTAATGGCGTAGAGATCGGCCGAGCGGCGATTGCCAATCCTCAGGTTGTTTTGCCGTTGAACGATCATGTTTTCAGCGCGCTACAGGGTACGGATGCAGACGGACATCTTCGCTGGATTCAAGTGACTGCTAAGGGAAAGCAAGGCTCTAGCGAGAGTCTTTTTCTGGCGGCACAGAAAAGTGGGTTGCCGGCTGAATTCCTTACCAAGACTACGCAAGTTATAACGCCGGGCACGACGATCATCTTCACTGACAAGCCTGTGGATCCCACAACGCAGAGTCACACCGGCTTCCAGATCCTCGTGGCGCAAAAAGACAAGCCCTTCGGAACAGCCGAGTAACGTCCTCGCAACTATCATTAAAAGAGTTCTTCTGACCGAAAGAAATGGCGCTAGAGCTGAAAACAATTTGCGAAAAATGCGGACGGACGCTTATAGCGAGCGGAGTAGCTTACATTTGTAGTTACGAATGCACGTATTGCGCGAGTTGCGCCGAGCAAATGAACTTCGTTTGCCCAAACTGCGAAGGTGAACTTGTGCGGCGACCGCGTCGCGTTGAGTCGGCTAGTTCCGCCGCCGCTGATGCTTGATTCGATAGGTGAGAAAACATTCGTCGCCGATCGTGCGCATATTGATCAAAGAACAGTGGACGCTCGCGGGAAGGAATGCCTTGGTCAGACCTGTCAGCGTAGGCGCTTTGGCTCCGCCGAACATATAGGGCGCAATCGTGAGATTCAGCTGATCAATCAAATCGCGTTCCAATAAGGCGCGAAAAAGCGTTGGGCCGCCTTCGCACGCGAGCCTGCGCACGTTGTATCTGCTGCGCAAAGTTCTCAACATAGCGGCAAGATCGATCTTGTCGGATTTAGTGAGATGCAAAGTGGCTTTCCCTTTGAGCGCAGCTTGCGTTTGCTTTGGCATTCGCGTCGTGGAAAAAATGAGGATCGGCGAAATGGTGGATTGGAAGATCTTCAAGCGGCTGTCGATCCTGCCTTTGTTTGAGACAATCACGCGCAATGGGGCAGGGGTTTGCTTTCGCTTGATTTTGGCTTGCTGCAAATCCTTCGGAATGCCGAGCCGGACATTGTCGCGTTTCAAACTGGTGTGCCCGAGCAAAACCGCATCGGCCAGAGCGCGCTGGCGAAATAAATGCAGCTTGTCTTCGCGCGAAGTGAAATCAACCGGCGCGAAGTTTTTCGTGGTCACTTTGCCATCCACGGTCATGGCGAAAGTGGCGACGACAAATGGACGCTTGGAAATGTGGGAGCGGCCTCTGCGCCGCGATTTTTTTGTTATCACACCCAATCGGGACGCTAAGGTCCCTCCCATATTTTACTCCGCTTCGCCGAGCTCATGTTCCAGCGTGACTACTTCCTGTTGCATCTCGCGCAATTTCACGCGGCCGGCCAAGCCACTGGGCCGGTAAAAGAGATAAACAACAGCCCCTGGAAGACAGCAAACCAGAATAATGAGAAAACTCAGCGAGCCGATCAGAATGGCTTTTGCTTCCGGCACGCCGCAGAGACCGTTCAGCATAATCTGCAAAACTTTTTCGCGAAGGCCAATTCCCGCGAAACTGATCGGTAACGCCGAGATCGTGCGTTCGACCGGCATCACCGCAAAGAAATTCACCAGGGGCACGGGCGCGCCCAACGCGTAGGCCGCACACAGAAAAGTTGCGAACGTAGCGAGGTGCGCCACGACCGATGCGCCAAACGCGACCAGTGTCGCCCGCCAGTGATGCGCGTAGAGATGATACGCCGCCGAGATCTCGATTAATCTGTCGCGGCCTGGGAACCGCGCGGGTAACGAATGCAACAGTTTGAATCCACTAATGACGAAGGTTGCAAGTAAAAAGGCCACCGATGTACCAAGAAGGAATAGCAAGAGCCAAAGCAAACTTCGCGTCTCGGGTTTCTGCGAAAGGAAATCATAACGCAAGCCGATGAGCGTTGCGGTAATGGCGACCAAAGCGACAAGCCCTATAAAGCGGTCGAACACCACCGCCAGCAGTGCACCCGCTTTCTTGTCGGGGGTTTCCTTCAGCAGGTAATAACTTTTGATAATGTCGCCTCCCGTGCCGCCGGGGAGAAACTGGTTGTAAAACATCCCGATAAAAAACAAGCCTGTGAGGCGTGGGAGAGTGAGGTGAATTTTTTGGACCTTCAGCAAAACGCGCCAGCGAAAGGCAGCGGCGATTTCCACCACTACATATGCCAGAATGCCCATGCCAACCCACCGATACTCGGCGTTTCGGATCGCCTCAGCCATTTGCGCGCGCCTGTTGGGATCGTGATACACCCAGTAAAGCACCCCGATTGTGACGCTAAGCTGGAAAAGTGTGACCAGGATTTTTTTCATTCGCCAAAGCGTTCCTTCCAAATTTGGACCGACCGGCGAATTGCGTCGGCGGATTTGTTCGGACTCATCTCCCAGACAAATAAGCAGTTTGCAGGAAGGAGTGGAACAAGTTTTTGAAATTCCACATCCCCTGCAAAGGGCGCCTCATGATCTTTCGCAGGCCAAACGCAGTCCTGCACGTGGCAGCCAAACGCTCGCGGACCAATCGAGCGCAGCCATTCGGCGTGATCAATGAACCCAAGGTTCTCTTTGATTTGTGAGTGACCGAAATCGTGCCAGTAACCGATTTGCCCTGAATTCAGTTCCTCGAGCAGCGCCGGCAACTCGCGCTCGGTTGGAATTTCTTCGTAACCGCGCCGGCCTTCTAAAGCGAGCCTGACATTTTTCGACGCGGCGTGCTCGATGATGCGGGCTAGGCAATCTTTCACGCGCTGCAAACAAGCGGGCGCGATTCTTTCTCGTTTTTGCACTGCTCGTAGCTTCAACCTCACATATTTGCGTGACAGGTATCTGCCGGTTTTCGCCAGCTCGATCAACCGGTCGGTGACAGATGCTATGTTCACCTGCCCTAAATGCAGCACGACAAACGGCGCGTTTAATCGCGCTGCGAAATCAATTGTCTGAAACGTTTGCTTGACGGCGCGCTCACGTTCTTCAGAAGAAACAGCGGAAAATTGGTAGCAGTCCGGCGAAGCCATCATCACTTCCACGGGTAACGGGCAAAAATTATGCAAACTGGTGAAGCGAACCTGCCCCGCATCAAACATTTGTTGGATTCCTGGCACCAGCGACAGGCGGATACCATGACCCAGCTCGATTAAGTCAAACCCAAGTTGGGTTTTGATTTCGCGCAGCATTTCGTCCCCGGCGGTGTGGCGTCCGGAGTTCCAGCAGGTGGAAAACGCTATCACGCTAAACAGCAGCGGCGATCGGCGGCACCGGCGTTTCGGCGGTGGGAGTTTCTGCGAGCGCAGGTTGAGCGCACTGCCGGCGGACGCGTCCGAGTACAATTAACGCGATCACAGCGTAGCAGCCGGCCGCGACCGCCAGCGCCGTGCGCATTCCGATGAGATCCGATAGACCAGTAATTCCCAAGCCCGCCACCGGCATGAGGCCAACAAAGCTCAACATGAACACAGCTGAGACGCGCCCGCGCAAATAATCGGGCGCCCGTTCCTGCACAATCGTGTTCGCCAACCCGAAGTTCATCGCCAAGCCTAGTGAATTAAAAATGAGCAGCGCGGTCGCGAGATAAAAACTTGGCGCCCGCGACAAACCAAAAATCGCGCATGCGACGATGCCGACGTTCACCATCATAAACGACACGCGTTTCTCGCGCGGGATGCTGATCAGAAAAATTGCGCCGATCACTGAGCCGACTGCGGAAGCGCCCATCAAAAATCCGAGCCGATCCGCGCCGAGCCCGAGCACCAGGCGCACATACAATGGCATCATCACGGTGATAATTGGGAAAATGAAAACCGTAGTAGCTGCGATCAGGCCGATCATCGCTAGACTCGGTTTGTCTTTTGCGACATACCGAAAGCCTTCCTTGATTCCACTGGCGCGTTTGTGTTCGTCTTCGGCCGTGCCGCGCGGTCGCGGCGGGATCATGAACAACGCGATGATCAGCGCCACGAACGAAATTGCGTTCGAAAAGAAGGCCCAAGCGGCGCCCCACGCGCTGATGAAGATTCCGGCGAGCGCCGGACCAACCACTCGTGATCCGTGAAACACCGCACGGTCTACGGCAATCGCGCTTTGAATTTCATCGCGCGTCACCAACTCGGGTACGAATGCGTTGAGCGTCGGCATTTCAAATGAGTTCGAAATACCGAGAGCGACCGCGAACGCCAGGATGTGCCAGATCTGGATTTTGCCGCTCATGATCAAGAGACCGATGGAAATTGCGAGCGCAATCTGGAAATACTGAGTCGCGAGAAGAATTTTTCGTTTATCGAAACGATCGGCCGCCGAACCGCCGGCCATCGTTAAAAGGAGCATCGGCAGACCGGCAGCAAGATTGGCCATTCCGAGCATTAGCGCTTTGTTCGTGAGCGTGCTCATCACGTAACCTTGAGCCATCACCTGCATCCACGTTCCTGTATCTG
Organism: Verrucomicrobiota bacterium; assembly: GCA_003218415.1. GTDB lineage: Bacteria > Verrucomicrobiota > Verrucomicrobiia > Chthoniobacterales > UBA10450 > Udaeobacter. The sequence continues at coordinate 27,603 of QHNK01000034.1, forward strand.
AGATCGCACTACCGATGATGTAGCGGCGAAACGGCCCCGGCCGCAGTACGCGGAAAGCGTGCCGAGTGCCTAACTTCACTTCCGCGCTCATCGCAAACACTCATCCTTGTAGCGGCGTTTGTGTCAAACGCCTTAGCTTGAAGCTCGTTCAATTGAGTATTGAAGGTTCGGCGTTGCCGCCAGATGTTGCAGGGCTGTGCGGTGAATTGCCGCGCGGCTTGCGTTTACTATCTTGAAGTATGCGCATCGACAAATACACCCAGAAGATGCAGGAGGCGCTGCAGGGCGCACAGGATCTGGCTTCGCAGGCCAATCATCCCGAAATCACAAACGAGCATTTTCTGTCCGCGCTTCTGGATCAAAGCGAAGGAATAACGCGGCCACTCCTTGAGAAGATTGGAGCAAACGTAGATCAGTTACGTGAACGGCTGCGCTCAGAGCTGGAGGGCCGCCCGACGATCCATGGCGCCGCCGCCGACCTGCGGCTCTCGAGCGAACTTCGCAACGTGTTGGACACTGCGGAGAAGGAGATGTCGAAACTGAAGGATGAATTCACCAGCGCCGAGCATTATTTGCTCGCGTTGGCTGGCTCGAATGTGCCTGCGGCGAAATTGTTAAAAGATTTTGGCGTCACGCGCGACCAACTCATGCAGGGTCTTCAGCAGGTGCGCGGCTCCCAGCGAGTGACTGATCAAAATCCCGAAGGCAAGTATCAGGCGCTGGAAAAATACGGGCGCGACCTGACTGAGCTGGCGCGGCGCGGCAAGATCGATCCGGTGATTGGACGCGACAACGAAATTCGACGGATCATGCAAGTGTTGTCACGCCGGACAAAAAATAACCCGGTGCTAATCGGCGACCCAGGTGTTGGTAAGACAGCGATCGTAGAAGGCTTGGCGCGGCGAATCATCAGCGGCGACGTGCCGGATTCGTTAAAGCAAAAGCGAATCATCGCCATGGATATTGGCGCGATGATCGCAGGCGCAAAGTTCCGCGGCGAATTCGAAGATCGCCTCAAAGCTTTCTTGAAAGAAGTGACCGATTCCCAGGGCCAAATCATCTTGTTCATCGACGAATTGCACACAATCGTTGGCGCGGGCGCAGCAGAAGGTTCCGTGGACGCTTCGAACATGCTTAAGCCGATGCTTGCGCGTGGCGAGTTGCGCACGATCGGCGCAACCACGATCGATGAATACCGCAAATACATTGAGAAAGACGCTGCGCTCGAGCGGCGTTTTCAGCCGGTGCTGGTGAATGAACCGACCGTGGAAGACACGATCGCAATTCTGCGTGGCCTGAAGGAGCGCTACGAAGTGCACCACGGCGTTCGCATCACCGACGCGGCACTCGTGGCTGCTGCCGTTCTATCGCAACGCTACATCAGCGACCGTTTCTTACCGGACAAGGCGATCGATCTCGTCGATGAAGCGGCATCGCGTTTGAAGATCGAGCTCGATTCGATGCCAACGGAGATCGACGTGATCGAGCGCGAGATCATGCAACACGAGATGGAACGCCAGGCGCTCAAGAAAGAAAAAGATCCCGCAAGCAAGGAGCGCTTGAAGAAGCTCGAAAAGGAATTGGCTGAGCTAAAAGAAAAATCGAATGCGCTCAAAGCGGA
>QHNK01000026.1 GCA_003218415.1 Verrucomicrobiota bacterium
AGGTGCGTGAGACGTTCCCTCCCCCCAGTCGGCAAGCAGCTTGTGCAGCTCGACGGTTCGCGCAGTTTCGAGAAGCGTTCGGGACATGTTCAGGTTAAGGCTCACGGCTGTGATCGTTGAGCCGGGCGGAATGCTTCCCGCGATATCGAAGGCGAGCACGCCTCGCCGGAGTTCGCCCATGGCTGTTTCACCGGCGAAAAAGTGAAAACCAGCGCCATTGCTGTGGTCGCCCTCAGCGGGATCGTACTCGTACAGAGTGTTATCTTTGCTGGGCATGATGCTGATCGTCAGCGCGCTCGCTAAACCAGCGCCGATAAAGATAAGCCCAACCGTGAGTATTAGTGCGTGGAGTGTCTTGGAATTTTTCATTAAGTGTTGAGCGCTGAAGCTGAATATTAAGTGTTGAAGGCGCTACCCAATCATCCGCGACTACGGGCGCGGCGGCGGAGTCGGCCGAGGCCTTGCTGGCGGGGTACCCCTTGGTGTCGGGGAGGGTCTTGGAGTTGAAGTGGGTGTTGACGTTGATGTAGGTGTTGCAGTCGCAGTAGCCGTTGCCGTAGGTGTAGCTGTAGCTGTAGCTGTTGCTGTGGCTGTAGCAGTCGCCGTTGGCGTAGCTGTGGCCGTAGCAGTAGCCGTAGGTGTAGCTGTGGCTGTGGCAGTAGCCGTAGCAGTAGGTGTTGCAGTCGCAGTGGCCGTGGCCGTTGGAGTTGGCGTAGGCGTCGGACTTGCGGTTGCAGTCGGCGTCGGAGTCGGGCTGGCTGTAGGCGTCGGAGTTGGTGTGCCGCTCGAAGGAGCCTGAATCCCAACCGTTATGGGTGATCCTGTCTTGAAAAAGCCGACTGTTGCATTCGCACTCTGCGGCGGTTGATCTGCATCAAACCGGAAGTTATACAATGTGCCGAAGCGAATCGCGTTGGCGTTCTGATTCTGCGCAAACGTTTCCGTGCTCCAGGTGATAGAGCTACCATCCTGGATAACATTCCACGGTGTGCTGCCATAACCCTGGTTGTTAAACGTGCCGTCGTTTGCCCAGCCGGGATGCTGAAGCGGCGCATGAAATCCAATATTAGAAATGTTTACTCCGGGTCCAAGAGGGACGCTGAAAGATTGGATGGCGCGATCGAGGTTTTGGTTATAGAGCGCGTATTCGTAATGGTAAATACCGGGAGAAGGGTTGGTGACTTTGTAACCCATGAACCAAATGCCGTCGTTGCCCGGATCCGGTTCGACTTGATTCACCGTCGCACCGGTCCAAGCCATGATGGCCGGCTGCTTTCGCATCGTGGCGCCAACGCTAGTAAAACTAAAGGGCTGATTGACCCCAGTTACGTTGTAGCGACGCCACGAAGCGTTGTTATACATGTTGCACTGGCCCGGATGACTTTGGCACCAGGTGTATTCGTGTGGGACGACGTATTGCGCTTCAGCAAAATACGTCGCTCCCGGGTTCAGCGACGTGTTCAAGTCGTTCACGTCAACCAGGATTCGGTGAGACGTTACGTCATGACTGTGGCCGCTGTGATTGTTCGCGGTCGAACCCGGGAAATTTCCGGTGAATGGATTGACCCAGGCGCGCGAACCGATGCCGCCTTGACTGCCGTTCAAGCCGGCGCCGTATGCGTCGGAGCAGCCGGAGCCAAGATGGCTGCCGCCTACGCCATTGCATCCAAAGCCGCATGTGTTTGACGATGCCGCTGTGAATGCATGCTTACCCCAGGACTGGCCGATTTGCTCGAACTGCTGCGTGTTATCAGCGCCGCCACTCATTCGGTAAACATTCTGCGGAATAAACGGATGGTCGTTGTTCGGCAAGGCAAACCAGTCCACGTCGATCGTGCCTTGGTTGCAGGCATCGGTTCCCAAAGCGAGACCCACGCGGCCCCCGACGGAACCAGTCTGGGATTGCTCTAAGCCGATCAGCTCGCCGATGATGACGTCGGGGCCGGGGACAGTCCCGACGCCTGGTTGGTTCAGTGCTGGCAGTGCCGCGGATTTCACATCGCCCTTTTCGTCGAGCTGCGTGATCTCGACGGGTTGCATGGTTGCGCCGATGGAGATTCCGCCAGCAACTGCACCGGCGTCTGACGGCCGGCCAAGCGCATTAGCGAGCTCCTTGGAGATTAGAAGCCGTCCACCCTGGATGCTGAGCGACTGCGCCTTAGCATCGTAATCGTATTCGTCTCCCTCAATGTTAAAAAACGTGAAACCTGTTTTTGCGTCGCGCACCGCAATATCGAACGCTTCGCTCGCCGGAAGTTTTTCCACGACGAGCTGGTTGATGGATGCCTTTAGCGGAGAGGGAAGAACCATTGAGTGTTGTGATCGAGATCCATCGTGACACTTCCGTTTTCGACGATCATCTTTTGAAGCGTGCCGGTCGGCGCGCCCGAGGTCTTCTGTTTGGATTGGGCTGCGTAATTTCCGGAACTATTCCCGAGGAGTAGAAGTAACAGGAGCATGAAACCGGTAAGCGTTAACTTTGACATTATGGTGGATTCCTCTGGTTGCGGTCAGCGTGGCTAAGGTCGAGTAGAGGTAAATTTCTCTCATGCACTCACGGCAGACGTAAAGAACATTTTTGAAATTTTTGCGGCGTGTGAGATCACGCAGAGTCGCTCTGTAGAGGCAGTCGTGTCGGCTGCGATGATTTAGATTCCGCAGGCGGCACGCCTGCCACCACAGTTATCCACTTTCTGCCTTCCACAAGAGCGGTTGCTTCGCGATCGAGCGCTCGTGCACGTTCCCGGTCGCCAATTCACTAATCTGCTACATCTCTTACCCGCCGGGCCTACGGGCGAGGCGGCGGAGTCGGATGACGAGGTTTCGGTGTAGGAATAGGCCGTGGGGCAGGCGTGGCCGTTGGCGTAGGTGTAGCTGTTGGTGTCGGAGTAGGCGTTGTCGTTGCGGTCGCAGTTGGCGTAGGTGTAGGACTGGCACCCGCCGGAGCCTGGATAGCAACCGTGATGGGCGATCCTGTCTTGAAAAAGCCGGCCGTCGCATTGGCACTCTGCGGTGGTTGATCGGCATCAAACCGGAAATTGTATAATGTCCCAAAGCGAATTGCATTCGCGTTCTGGTTCTGCGCAAACGTCTCACAGTTCCAAGTTATAGACCCAGCGTCCTGAGTAACCTGCCAGGGTGTGCTGCTATAACCCTGGTTGTTAAGCGTGCCGTCGTTTGCCCATCCAGGTTCCTGAGGTGGCGCATGGAATGCGATATTACTGATGTTAACTCCAGCTCCCAAAGGCACGCTAAAGGACTGGATGGAGCGATCCAGGTTCTCGTTATACAAAGCGTACTCATAGTGCCAGACTCCGGGCGTTGGATTGATTACTTTGTAACCCATAAACCAGATGCCATCATTGCCTGGGTCAGGCTGGATCTGATTCACTACGGCGCCTGTAGCGGCCCAGGCCATGATAGCCGGTTGCATTCGCACGGTCGAGCCGAGCGGCGAAAACGTGAAATTGTTAATGCCGGTTACGCTGAACTGGCGATAGGAGACGTTGTTATACATGTTGCATTGCCCGGGATGCGCCTGGCACCATGTGTATTCATGCGGGCTGAGGTATGCCGCTTCAGCGAAGTAGGTCGCATCCGGGTTGAGGTTTGTATTCAGGTCGTTGACCTCGACCCGGATCCGGTGCGACACGCCGTCATGGGCGTGGCCGGAATGATTGTCGGCGCCAGATGGGAAAGAGCCGGTGAAAGGATTGACCCATGCGCGCGAACCGATCTGGCTTTGGTTGCCATTTAGGTCGGCAGTGTAGGGATCGGAGCAGCCCGGGCATAGATGCGTGCCTGTTTGGCAATTAGTGGTGTTACACGCGCCGCAGACGGTGTCTTCCAATGCAAAAAACGTGTGTTTCATCCAGGAGTGGCCGATTTGTTCAAAGCGGTCGTTGTTAAAGGTCCCAACGCTCATTCGATAAAGATTTTGCGGAACGACCGGGTGATCAGTATTCGGCAATGCAAACCAATCCACTGGCTGGTCGCCATTGTTACAAGAGTCTGTTCCCGCTGCCAGGCCCACCTGTGTTCCAGCGCTTCCAAATTGTACCACGCTCTCGATTTCTCCAACAATGACATCGGGGCCTGGCACAGGTGCGTCCGCTCCAGCCGCGCCTCGCAGGGGCGGCATCACCATCGATTTCTGTTCGCCATTGACAAGCTGATCGATCTGAATCGGCCGCATCGCCGCGCCCACGGAGATTTTTCCAACTGCCAAGCCCGCATCTGCCGGACGGCCGAGCGAGTTAGCAAACTCCTTTGAGATCAGAAGCCGTCCACCCTGTATGCTAAGTAATTGCCCTTGAGCATCGTAATAGTATTGGTGTCCTTCGATGTTGAAAAATGTGAATCCAGTTTTTGCGTCGCGAACGGCAAGATCGAACCGCTCGGCCGAAGGGAGTTTTTCCACGGCGAGTTGATTGATGGATGCCATTAGCGCAGAGGGCAGCTCTATGGAGTATTGCGGGACAAGCGCCATCGACCCCTGCTCAGGCCCGCGCAGGAGATCGTTAAAGATAAGAATGCTGAAGAAGGAATTGGCCGCTACATCGAGACGCAGTTGGACAACTTTTGCAGCTAGTGAGCCGTCTGCGTTGAGCCGGTCCATGTCGAGATCCATGGTGACCGTTCCGCTCTCCACAATCATCTTTTGAAGCGTGCCGCTCTGGCCGCGGCTCTCGGGAATTGTCTGCTTTCGCGGAGCGGAATTATTTGAGTTGGCGTCGGGCGACGCAAACAGCAACAACGGGAGCATGAAACCGGTAAGCGTTAACTTTGACATGGCGGATTCCTCTGCTTGTAACCCTGGCTAACGGTTGAGTAAAAGTAATTTGTCTCATGCACTCGCGGAAGAAGTAAAGAAGATTTTTGCCTTTCTCGCCTTGGGCTTAGGGGAGGCGGGTGCTTCATTTCATTCTTTCAGATGTCGAAATTATTTCGAGATTCGGATTTGGAATTTTTAACTCGCCTGGCAATTCACCCGCACGACCTTTACTTCTTGCACTGTAGAGGCAGCCGTGTCGGCTGCGAGGATTTAGACTCCGCAGGCGACACGCCTGCCGCTGCAGTCTTCACTTTTTTCCTTCTACCAACGCGGCTGCTTCGCGATCGATTGCTGCGTAATCCGGCTTGCGCGGTTGCAGATAAAATTCATCGATTACGATTTGCACCAGCGCGGCGGCGGGGACAGCGAGAAAAACTCCCAGCAATCCGAACATGGTCGCGGTCGCCAGCGTAAAGAACAAGATGTTGACGGGATGCAACCGCATTTCTTTGCCGAGCACGCCCGGCACAAGAACATTGAGTTCAACTTGGTAAACCAGCACGATGACGCCGAGGGCGAGCCAGAATTTTGTCGCGCCCAAGCTCAGCGCGACCAGCAGAATGGGAATGGAAACAAGAAACGCGCCGATGTTCGGCAGAAACTCACCCAGAAACGCAAATACGCCGAAGATGAGCGCCGGCTGCACACCGATCAGCCAAAGCAACACGCCTATGGACAGGCCGGTAATGACGCCGTTGATGGCGACGCCACGCGCCCACGCAGTCATTTGTCGCATGAGCCGCGCGAGAGTGCGATGCGCTTGCTCGCGGTAGCGATCGGGCGCAAGCGCCAGGTAGGCGGCTACGAGCGGTCGCGGATTGGCTAGGACAAAGACAAGCAACAGGATCGCGAACACAAAGCTGGCCACGCCGCCGACCAAACCGATAGTCGACCTTAGCAAAAAATTCCCGAGCGTCCCGGCGGCCGCCCCGGCTTTCCCTGCGATTTCATCCGTGCGCGGCAAAGCCTCGCGAACTTCTGGATAATTTTTCGTGAGCGATTCGATGCGGGCGCGAATGCCTTGCCAGACGCTTGGGGTACTCCGCACCAGTTCCTGGGTTTGCGTGGTCAACGGCGGAATCGCAAAGAGTACAATGGTAGTGGTCACAGCGACGAGCGCGAGCATCAGCAGGATCACGCTGACAAAGCGTGGCACACGGTGTTTCTGCAACCAGACCACGATCGGGTTAAGGACCATTGCGAGAAGGAAAACCAGCGCGAAAAGCAAGATCACCGGTTGCAGCGCGCGCAGGATTAGCCAAACGATGATCAGCAAAGAGACCAGCCAGACGATACGCCACGCCCCATGATAACTCAGCGGCGCGTGCTGATTCTCGTGATCCGGTTCGTTCATGACCTAGGGGCGCTCGCTTCCCAGCCGTCGTGTTCCCCAGCTTTCTACTAACCACGGATGAACACTAATGGACACTAATTTTGTAGGGTGCTTGCGCCAGACAGTAATTCTTCGCC
>QHNK01000092.1 GCA_003218415.1 Verrucomicrobiota bacterium
AATTACGAACACGCTCGAAATCGGCGAGCGTTGCCGTGTCGATCTCGAGTTTGGACGTTCGAAATATCCGGAGTATCCAGTGCCCGCTGGAAAAACGCGCGAGGGTTATTTGCGCGAGCTTTGTTATCAGGGCCTGCGCGAACGCTACGGCGAGCGGGCAACGACCGACGCTGAATTGCTTAAGCGACTCGATTACGAACTCGGCGTGCTCGAGAAAACGGGTTTCGTTAGTTATCTGCTCATCGTTTGGGATTTTATCCATTTCGCCAAGGAGCGGGGCATTCCGGTGGGCCCCGGTCGGGGTTCGGCCGCAGGCTCGATGGTTGCTTACGTTCTGGGAATTACCGACATCGACCCACTCCAATACGGATTGATTTTCGAGCGGTTTTTGAATCCCGACCGCGTTTCTCCGCCGGATATCGACGTCGATTTCTGCGAAGCGCGCCGCGGCGAGGTGCTCGAATACGTTCGACAAAAGTACGGCGAACGCCGCGTGGCGCAGATCATCACTTTCGGCAAGCTCAAAGCGAAAAGCGTAGTCCGCGATGTCGGGCGAGTGATGGGGTGGAGCTATCGCGATGCCGATCGCATCGCAAAGATGATCCCCAATGAATTGAATATCACGCTCGATTCAGCGGTGGAAAAAAATCCGGAGCTGAAACGAGCTGTCGCCACCGAGCCAGCGACGCGCCAACTTTTTGATTATGCGAAAGTTCTCGAAGGGCTGTCGCGCAATGCAGGTGTGCACGCAGCGGGCGTAGTGATCGCGGATCGGGACTTGTCTGATTACATCCCGCTTTGTCGCGATGTGAAAGGCAACGACGTGATCAGCCAGTACGCCATGGGGCCGCTTAACGATCTGGGGCTTCTTAAAATGGATTTCCTCGGATTGAAAACGCTGACGGTGATCGAAGACACGCTGACGCTTATTCGCAAGCGTGAGCCAAGCTTTTCACTAAAGGACATTCCACTCGACGATCCCCCGGCGTTCGCCCTGTATAACCGCGGCGAAACGATCGGGCTTTTCCAGATGGAATCAGGCGGGATGACGAGTTTGTCGAAGCAATTGGATGTAAAAAAGCTCGACGACATCATCGCTTTGATCGCGCTTTACCGGCCCGGGCCGATGGAGCTGATCCCCGAATACGTGAAAGCGAAAAAGGGCATTACGCCGATCAAATATCTGCACCCATTGCTGGAAGATATCTGCGCCGATACGTACGGCGTGATGATTTACCAGGAACAAGTGATGGCTGCTGCGAGTAAACTTGCCGGCTACTCGCTCGCGCAGGCTGATCTTCTCCGGCGCGCCATGGGCAAAAAAGACAAGGAAAAGATGGCCAAGGAACGCAGGAATTTTATCGAGGGCTGCGCGCGCACGAACAAGATCCCCGAGAAAAAAGCGAATGCGATCTTTGATTTGCTCGAAAAATTCGCAGGTTATGGATTCAACAAGAGCCACAGCGCCGCCTACGGCGTGATCAGTTATCAAACGGCCTATCTCAAGGCACATTATCCCGTGGAATTCATGGCGGGTTTGCTGAGCAACGAAATCAACAACACGGAAAAAATCTCCGTTTTCGTCGGCGAATGCAAACGGATGGGCATTTCCATCCTGCCGCCGGACATCAACAAGAGCGGTTTGAAGTTCATGCCGGAAATGTGGGAGGGACTTCAGCGTCCCGACAGTCGCGGCACTAAGGCCGCTCCCACATTGCCACCCATTCGCTATGGTCTTGCCGCGATCAAACACGTCGGCGAGACCGCCATGGAAGCCGTAATTCGCGACCGCGAACAGCGAGGCGATTTCATTTCATTGGAGGATTTTTGTACCCGACTGGACTCGCGCCTTGCCAACCGGAAGATGCTGGAAAGCCTTATCAAGGCCGGCGCCTTTGATTTCCTTGGCCGAGACCGCGCCGAACTTTATAGCTGCATTGATGGCGCAGTGAGCGCATCTGTTGCAGCGCAGCGGGATCGGCTGGCTGGTCAGGTTTCACTGTTTGATGAGGCAACTGCTTCTACAACGTCGAGAAAGAGGCCAGTCACGCGATGGAGCGAGCATGAAAAGCTTTCGTACGAGAAAGAGCTTCTCGGTTTTTACGTCAGCGGACATCCTCTCGACGCGTACGTGGATCTGTTTGCAGCGAAAAATTATCGACCGATTGCCTCGTTAGCCGGGCTCGACGATCGCGCGCCATTCAAGGTCGCCGGATCGATCGTGAATGTGGAAAAAAAGTTTACCAGACGAGAGGGCAAACCATTCGCGGTTCTTTGGATCGAAGACTTGACAGACATGGTCGAAGTCGTCGTGTGGAACGAGGTTTACCTGAAAGTCGCGGATGCGCTCACAGCGGGACGCGTTGTTGAAATAAAAGGAACGCTGGATAAACGCGAGGAAGTCATTCGCGGGACGGCGCTGGAAATTAGATCGCTTGCGCTCGGAAAAACCAATGGAGCCAATCAAAGTGGGGGAGATTCATCCGGGGAGCCGGTTGTTCTTCTGCAATTTTCTCCCGCAACAACAGGCAATGAACTGCGCCAGGTACGCGAGATTCTGGTCAGCTCACCTGGCCGGCGTCCAGTTCAATTGCTGTTTGATCGCGGTGACGGCAAGCCTTTGCGCTTGGATGCAGGCGCGGAACTTCGCGTGAATCTCACGCGGGAGTTGGAGGAAAAGCTTTCGCGTTGGCTGGCCACGCCGAAACTCCAGTAACCCGGCTATCGCCGCTTCTTTTGTCTTTTCTGGGGGGCTTCGGGAACTCCTTCGGGTCGCGGGAGGGTGCCGAGCAACAATGTTTTTTCCTCCGGGCCTGTACCCAGGCAGAGTGGGAAGTTGCGGGCGAGACCGGCCGGATTGGAAACGCCGAACAACGGGGTGCTGCTGTCTTCTTTCAGGCTGATAGTCCAAGGCGATTGAAACAGGCCGCCGCGGAATTCCAACTCTCCTACAACAGGCGCGAGATGGAATGCTGTGGACGCAATTTCAATTTTGTTCACGCAATCAATCAGGTGCGACGTGAGATCGAAGATCGGCGTTGCTCCAGTTATCCTGATCGTGATATCGCTTGTATCCTTGAAATCAATTTCTCCACGAACTAAGACATCCACGTCTTTGGTCGTGGCATTGAAAAATTCCACCCAAGCGCGATCGCCCTCAAAGACAATGCGGCTGCTCGCTTCAGCGAGATTAAACAAAGCCCCGCTGCTGGCGAATAATTTTCCGTTCACGAGCTGCACGTCGCCAAGGATGCGCGGATGCTGCAGCGTTTCGGAAAGAGAAATATTTCCACTCAGAATGCCGTCTTGGAAAATCTGAGGATGAAAAAGTTGGGGCGCCTTTCCCAGAAAGATTGACGGAAAATCGACTGTGACGTTGAGCGGAGACAACTGGAAAGCGCTCCAATCTGTTCCGATGCGCAACGGAAAATTCGCTGTGAAACTAATCGGGCTCGCATCTGGCACACGAATTACGCCGCGCGCATCCCATTTGCTCGAGGTGATCGTTGCCTGAACATCTACCGGAATTGGGCTGTCGCTCTTTCCGGTTGATCCACGAAAGCCAGAAAGATAATCGAGCAGATTATCGGCTCGGGTATCTAGCGTCCCCGAATAGTTGTGCTCGCCGGACATTTCGATTTTGCCTTCTGCGGTAAGAGAGTCGTTTTTGCGTTTCAGGTTGAGTTGCTCAATCGCCAGTTCCGTTCCCTGCAACTTCAGCTTCGCGCTCAAGCTGTCGATTGCTGTCTTGAAAAGTGTTAGAGCCGCACCTTCAACCGTCAGATTTCCGCCAAGTTGCCGTGCCTGTGTGTTTAAAGCCCCTTCGACGAAGAGTTTCCCGGCGAATTCGCCGGATTTCGCGCCAAATAGAGTTGTGAAATCGTCCAGGTTGTTGATTGTCGCGGCGATGTCGCCGCGAAAATCGGGGCTGAGCCAGTCAGATGATTTTGAGGAGAACGAGGCCTGGCCGCTTAAGGTCAGCTGATTGGTTTTCTGCTTGATGTAGAGCTGCTGGAGTTGGATTTGCTGATTGTAGAGCGAAGCGCCTAGCATGATTGCTTCGGCGGTGCGATTGCGCCAGGTGAGACCGGTCACTTCAGTCCAGAGCGACGCGGTTACGTCAGCCGGATGTGCCAGATTTCCACGAAAAGTAAAATTGGAGGCGCGAATCAAACCGCCGAAGCGATCGGTCAATCCAATCGCTTCTGACGTTTGGGTCAAAGAAATGTCGGTGGCAGCGCCAGCGACCTTCCAGTTGTAGCGGGGAGAATGCCATTCATGAGCAATGTTGCCGCGAATTTTTCCACCGAAGACATCGGCATCGAACTCTAGTCGAACTCGCTGACTACCGAGACGCGAGAAATCGAGTGAAACGGACTCAAGGTCGAGGCCGCGTGCCAGCGTTAGTCCGGCGAGTGTCAGTCGATTCGTGTCCCACCGAGTCGCGCCGCGCAGTTGGGAGAAGGTTTGGCGCAACCACGGCGACGCGATCATGAGCTCGCCTGCGCTGAAGCGGCCGGCTTCAATCTCGCTGGCGGACAAAGTTCCGTTGCGGAGCAAGATCAGGGTCGGCCCGTCCTGCACGCGCATCTCCGAGCTGTGCAGGCTGCATTTCTGCGGGAACAATCTCTGGAGTGTTCCCCAACCGGATTTGGTTATCCCTCGGACGTTTGGATTCTCGCGGCGGATTTCCCCATGTAGATCTTCAATCGACAGATTGCGAATGGCGTGGCCTCGTCGGTGTAAAAGAATGCGGCTGAAATTCAAATCGAGCTGTACCTGTGTCGCAGTGAGGTCGATCTGCAATGCATCCGCTCGGACGCTTTTCACATGAAAGTTGCGAATCAAAACCGGCTGAAGAAACGGCGCGTCGATCTTATCGATACTTACGGCGAGGCCTTCCTGTCGGCTTTTCCACCAGACCCACAAGCGAAGACCATTGGAAACGGCAACTGGCGCAAATACAATCGCCAAAAGCGCCGCGAGCAAGACCAGGAAGGTAAACAGAAACAATCGATTCTTAAGCGGCATTGTAGGTCAGTGTCGAATGACGAGGCGCGCAAATGACGAATGACGACGGACGAATGTGGAGTCAATGACGAAGCTGGAATGACATTCGTGCTTCGTCATTCATTTCTCTTTATTTGGAGTGGCATCTTTGAAGCGCAAATGCAGCGGCTGTCGTGTGTGCAGCCGTTCGTCGAGCTGTCGCTGCAATGTGCGCTCTGCTTCGGCGGGCAACCCGTTCTCTATCGCCCTTTTCCAGGCAAGCTGGGGCAGGACCGACAATTCGTCTTGGAGATCCTGGCCGGAAATTCGGTTCCACAATCCGTTTTCGAACGCGAGAACGTCTACCTGCTCCTGCTCGACACCAAGAATTTTCGCGTGTGGGAGCTGAACAATAATTTCCCCAGGGCGAATATCGATTGACAGGTTCTGCTGTAAATCGAAACCAGCTTTGGCAACAAATGTGCCATGTAGTTTGACGCGCTTCGAGCTGCCCACCCAGGTATGGAGGAGTTCGTGTTCGATTTCGATGCGTCTTGAGAGGACGGCCAACTCGCTCACTGGCGCGCTTTGTTCCATATAGACGCGGTTATTGATGGTGATGCGCGGCTGCAAGTGCGCGATGTCAATGAAAGCAGCGCGCAAATCTTTGCCTAGCTTCTCGAGTTCGGCGGTGCTTTGCCGCGCTGTGCGCGCCGGCCAAGTCTCGACACGCAAGAAGATGACGACGACCACAATTGCGACAATGACCGCGCTCAGCGTAAACGCGAGCTGCCAGGAGATCTGGCCAGAGATTGGTAATTTGGACATCAAGCGTTGAACGTTGAGCGTTAGGCGGTTGCTTTGCTCAGGCAGTAAATCGAGCAAGAGCACGAGCAAGAGCAAGAGCAAGAAGAAAGAGGCAGATTTTCGTCTGCCAAAAAAAATTACCGCCCCCCACGCCCGATTGGGCGTGAAGGGCGGCTGTTCCCCCCAGAACAATCGTAGAAAACCTTGAGGCTACTAAACGAGCTTCCGGCTGGTGGCAACAAGATTTTATATGAAAATTTTCGCACCCTTCGACAGGGCCCTGGCGCTGCAAAGAGACCGATGAATTAGAAGAAATGAAAATGCATAACGAGGCTCGGCCGGCGAAGCTGTTGCCCGCACGAAATCGCTAGCGGGATCGGGTTGCGCGAGCGCGCGTCGCGGTTTCTAGTTTTACATGCGTAATGTCGGTGACGAACCGTTTTCTCGCAGCTTTGCTGGTTCGTTACTGGTTGCTCATCCCAATATGCTCGATCCAAATTTCCGGCGCACCGTGCTTTTCATTTCTGAGCATGACCCAAAAGAGGGTGCCCTGGGCGTGATCATTAATCGCCCGCTCGACAGGCATGTGGCCGACCTGCTGAGTGACACACCCCCGGCACGCCTCGCCGAGGTGCCTGTGTTCCTCGGCGGTCCGGTTGGAAAAAATCAGCTAATGTTTGCGGCGTTTGACTGGCAGAAGGGCGAAGGACTCAAACTCAATCACAACGTTCCTTTTGAGGCAGCGAGCGACGCAGCCGGAGAGAAAAACCTGGTTACGATTTGTGCGTTTGTAGGCTACGCTGGCTGGGGAGCGGGTCAGCTTGAAAGCGAGCTGAAGCAGAAAGCCTGGCTCCTTCAAAAAGCCAATCCTTCCGTCCTCAAGCTTGATCGCCTGCCAAATCTCTGGTTCGACATTATGCGCACTTTGGGACCGTGGTATAAAATGCTGGCCGCGGCTCCGGACGATCCGTCGTTAAACTAAGTGACGAGTGATCGGTGATGGGTGAGGAGTCTCAGGTTGTTTTTATCTTGTCACTCGTCACTCATCACTTTTCACTTTGCTAAATGATCATCGGCGTCCCGAAAGAAATTAAAGAGCAGGAGCAACGCGTTGCCTTGCTGCCGTCAGCTGCGAATCAACTCACCCGGCGCGGGCATTCAGTGCTGGTGGAAAAGAATGCCGGTATCGGCTCCGGTTATCCGGACGAAGATTACGTCAAAGCTGGCGCAGAAATCGTCGATCATGCGAAAGAAGTTTTCGCGCGCGCCGACATGATTGTGAAAGTCAAGGAGCCTCTCGAGGCGGAGTTTCCGCTGTTGCGCAAAGGCCAAATCCTTTTCACGTATCTCCATCTGGCTGCGAGCAGGGAATTGACGGAAGCGTTGCTGAAATCGGGCGTGACCGGGATTGCGTACGAAACAATTCAGGTAAACAATCGCCTGCCGTTGCTCGAGCCGATGAGCGAGATCGCGGGGCGCATGTCGGTGGTGATGGGCGCGTATTTTCTGGCGAGGTACAACGGTGGCAGCGGAGTGTTGCTTGGAGGAGTGCCGGGAGTTTTACCGGGAAGCGTTGTAGTCGTTGGCGGCGGGACCTCGGGCGTGAACGCCATGCGAATGGCAAAAGGTCTGGGCGCAGATGTCACAATCCTCGACATCGACGTCGAGCGGTTGCGCTTTCTCGATGTGGCGATGGACAATTTGCACACGCTTTACTCGAATGAGGCGAATCTCAACGATCTGATGCCGGATTGCGATTTGCTCATTGGCGCTGTGCTCTTGCCTGGCGCGAAGGCGCCGAAGCTCATCACGCGCGGGATGCTGCGGAAGATGAAACGTGGCAGCGTCCTAGTAGATATTTCCATTGATCAGGGTGGCTGCGCGGAGACATCGCGACCAACTACGCATCTTGATCCCGTTTATGTCGAGGAAGGCGTTACGCACTATTGCGTGGCAAACATGCCAGCAGCATATGCGCGCACCGCTACTCAAGCTCTTACAAACGTGACCTTTCGTTATGTAGAATTATTGGCCGATTTCGGCCTCGATGGCGCGTGCAAAAAACAGCCCGCGCTCATTGGAGGCATCAACACCCGCGATGGACGATTAACCTGTCAGGCAGTCGCGGAAGCGCACGGATTAAAATACGAGCGCCGCTCTAACTAAGGCTCATCAAGCATTGCCTGCTGAAAAGGAAATTCCAATGCTACCCAAAAACTGCCTTGCTCCGATTATCCGATTACAGCAATGTGCCCTCTCAAACTAGCACTATGAAAAAATACATCTGCATTCTGGCCGGTGCCGCACTGCTCGCGGCGTGTGAGCAAAAGACCGAAACGACTGAGTCGGCTGCGAGTCCAGCCGCCACTACTCCACCCGCTGCGACTCAAAAAAGTCCCGCTGCAGCAGCAGAATCTCCCGCTACAACGACTGAATCGCCCGCCGGAGCCGCTGAGTCGCCGGCTGAGTCCCCGCCCAGTTCGTAAACTCTGGGACTTCCTTCTTCTTTCGAAGTCTTCTTCCGAGAGTGCCCTCGGGGGGGAAGACTTCTGCTGTACGGTCGCGCGAGATGCAGCCAGCAGGTTCGTTCTCTTTTCCAAAAGCCCGGCGTCTGACGCGGGCGTCAGAATATGAGCGCGTGAAACGAGACGGCTTTACGCGACGCGGCGAACTGCTAACGCTCAGTGTAGTGCCGGTAGAGAGTTCTGGGCCGTGTCGTGCAGGCTTTGTTACTTCACGTCGCGTCGGAGGCGCAGCTGTTCGCAATCGTGTTCGGCGCCGTCTGCGGGAAATTGTGCGCCAGCACCAGTATAACTTGCGAGAAGGCTTTTGGATTGTGCTCGTTGCCAGGAAGGATGCCGCGACCGCGGGCTATCACGCGCTGGAACATGAGTGGTTGCGTCTGGCAAGGCGCGCTTCTATTCTGCTTTGATGCTTGGGTTGGTTCGTTTTTTCATTCGCACTTATCAGTGTACACTCTCGCCGTTCCTTCGTTTGCTTTGCGGTCCTAATTCCGGCTGCCGATTTACGCCGACTTGTTCGGCATATTTTTTGGAAGCAGTCGAGGTGCATGGGATCCGCCACGGAAGCTGGCTGGGTTTGAAGCGTCTCGCTCGATGCCAGCCGTGGGGTGGATGTGGATATGACCCCGTACCCAATGGCAAAAGAACCCCATCTGGCATCGAGGGTTTGGGATCGGGATTAAATGTCGGGTCCAACTGCGCTGAATAGCGCCTCTGGCCAAACCTACGATTTATGGATCGAACTGCGTGGATTGTCGTCGCTCTTTGTGTCGTTGGCCTCGTCCTGTGGGAAATCTATCTGGCAAAGCAGATGGCCTCGAGGCCCACTCCCGTCGGTGCTGCGCCGGGACAGACTTCGGCCACGGCAACTCCCGCAATTCTTGCGTCTTCGCCATCGCCGACTCCCGTAGCCGAAGCTGCACCAAGCAGTGAACCAACTCCGAGCTTTGCCGAGAAGATTGAGACATTGCGTAATTCTGACGTTGAGCTGCGCCTGACAAATCGCGGCGGTGGAATTAAGGAAGCAGTCCTGCTTAGGCAGATAGCCGAGAAAGGGCAGCGCGTTGTTTTAAATGCAGATCAGAGCGCACCGATCGGCGCAATTTTGGAGCAACCGTCCGCGCCGACGCTCCCCGAGTTTACCGCGTCTGCCGAGTCGAATTCCACTGTGCAATTTGAGCGCACGACGGCCGAGCAAGTCGTTGTTCGAAAAAAGTTCTTCTTCGAAAAATCTCCAGAGAACAAAGACAACTACGTGATCGAAATGGACGTTGATCTCGAGAACCGGGGTGACAAGCCCTATCAAAGCGGCGGCTACTTTGTGGCGCTTGGCTCCGCGGCCCCAATTCATCCAAGGGATTATCCTTCATACACGCGTCTGGTCTGGTGCATCGACGGAAAAGCGAAAGGAATTGATGTCGGTTGGTTCGGAAGCAGTGGCGGTTTTCTTGGTCTCGGGCAGCGCGCTGCCCGGCGTTATTACCAGGAGAGTATTGCCGGCGCGGAATGGGTTGCGGTGAGTAATCAATTTTTCACTACTTTAATGGCGCCGCTCACTGCCAAGGCAACGGCCGTATGGGGCCGGCGTTTCGACATCGAACGCTCGCCCGACGAAAAGCTGCTCGGCATTGAAGGTTCGCTCGGGATGCCGGGATTTCATTTGCAGCCCGGCCAAACCTACAGCGCACGTTTTGAGATCTACGCTGGCCCGAAGCTTTATCATCGTCTGGCGCAACTCCCGCACAATGAAGCCGAGGTCATGGACTTCGGGATGTTCAAAATAGTGTGCCAGTTTCTGCTCAATTTCATGAACCTGCTGCACAGTTGGTTGCATGACTACGGTCTGGCTATCCTGGCTCTGACCACCATCATCAAACTCACGCTTTGGCCAATCCAAAACAAAGCCAATCGCTCCATGCGCCAGATGGCTGCGCTCTCCCCGAAGATGCAGGAATTAAGGGACAAGTACAAAGACGATCCAACCCGGGTGAACCAGGAGATGATGAAGCTTTACAAGCAATACGGCATTAACCCGGTCGGCGGCTGTTTGCCGATGATGATCCAAATCCCGATCTTCTTCGGTCTGTTCAAAATGCTCGGCCAGGCGGTGGAATTGCGAAACGCAAAGTTTCTTTGGGTAAAAGATCTTTCTCAGCCGGACACGATAGCGCATCTGCCGTTGCTCGGCTGGCCGATCAACATTATTCCGCTCTGCATGGCTGCGACCCAGATCTGGCTCATGGCGATGACGCCCAAGACGGGCGATCCCACGCAGCGTCGAGTGATGATGTTTACGCCGCTGATCTTTCTATTTATCTGCTACAATTTTGCGGCAGCCCTGGCATTGTATTACACTGCACAAAATCTTTTCAGCATCCTGCAATTTTATCAGAACAAACGACAACCCACGCCGACGCTCGAAAAAGTTGCACCCGCCGGAAAACGAAAACGATGATGACCCCGAAAGATCTGCTCGACACCATGCTCGGTTATCTCGGTTTCGTTGTGCAAATCGAGGAGACCACCAATGAAGGTGGCAACCCGACGCTGCAGATTTATACCGAAGAAAGCCGGCGCCTCATTGGACGTGACGGCGAGACGCTCGAGGCCATCCAGTTTTTGCTTAATCGGCTGCTGCAAGCCAAAGACAAAGACGCTGAAAAAGTCATCGTCGATTGCGAACACTACCGTTC
This sequence comes from Verrucomicrobiota bacterium, assembly GCA_003218415.1. Classification (GTDB taxonomy): domain Bacteria; phylum Verrucomicrobiota; class Verrucomicrobiia; order Chthoniobacterales; family UBA10450; genus Udaeobacter. The sequence goes on from QHNK01000092.1 coordinate 11,012, forward strand.
CATGCGCGAAGATCGCATCGTGCAACGCGTGCGAGAATTGGCTGACCGCGTTCGCATCACGGGCCGTTCGCTTCAGCTTGAACCAATGAATTCCTACGAGCGGCGCCTCGTCCACAACGCTTTTAAGGACGATCCGGACGTTGCCACATGGAGCCCATCCGATTCCGCGCGCATCAAGCAAATCACACTGCTAAAGCGCCGGCCAAAAAGGGAGACGGCCCAAGGGGCGACGGCTTCTTAGCTGCCAGATTTCGCTATAGCCGCTTCGCTGTGCGAAGCGCGGTCCTGATGTTGCAACGAATCTATGTATCGCGTCGCCCACACGGCGACGGCTACAGATTTCCCTGAAACCGTGCGACATCGGTCCCGCTTCCCGCGCGCACATCCGGTCGCCACCGAAATTTTGCCAGCAATGTGTTGTCTTTTCCTTCTACTGCGTCGGCAATGATTTCGCCAAGTATAGGCGCAAACTTAAATCCGTGGCCGCAATCACCAGCGGCAATTACTAATCCTTCGCGCTCCGGATCGGGTGCGATCCAAAAATGTCCATCGTGCGTGTCGCAATACATGCAGACGCGCGTATGGACAATTGGCGCATCTGCCAGCAAAGGAAATGTCGATGATAGAAATTCGTGCAAGTTCCCTTTATCTTCGACAGTGACAGCACGTTTGGGAGATTCGGGCGACATCTCCCGGCCAGGACCGTGATTTGCGATCTTTACCACGCCGTCGCGATTGAGTGGAAATCCGTAATAGCCGGTCGTCGTAATGTCCGCGCCGAAAACCGGGAAACGCTCGGGCGCGAATAGCTCGGGCTGTCGAGGCTTTAGGTGAAAGACCGGCTGGCCGTTGGCACGAAAGAACTTTTTCGTAAACGACAGCAGATACGGCGTCCACGCGCCCACTGCCATGACGACAGAGTCACCGGCGATTCGTTGGCCATCATCCAGCACGATCCCTTTCACACGATCATCGCCTTCATCCAACCGCAAGAATCTGGCCCCTTCCCGCAGTTCAATTCCGAGTGATTTTGCGCGCCCAACTAATGTTGCAACGACGCGACCGCTCTCCGCATATCCGGCCTCCAGCTCGAGAACGCCATCCTGATAGAGTTTCGGATTCCACGCCGGAAAACGGTTCCACAGCTGCGGCGAGTTCATGCGCTCAATCTTGTGTCCACGCCGCTTTAAGAGTTTGAAACTTTCGCATTCAAAATCGCCTGTCTTCATTTCCTGCCCGCGCACGAACATCACGCCGACTTCGCGATACAATTCCACACCGAATTCCTCATTCCATTTGCGCCAGAGTTTGATCGAGCGCTCGGCTAGCGCTGTGTAATCTTCATCCGCGCCGTAAGCCCTGCGCACGGCTTTACTGATATCGGTGGATGCCGCAAGCGGGTGCGGCAGCGGTCCTGGATCGACCAGCACGACATTGTGACCGCGCGTTTTTAATTCGATCGCAGCGGTAACACCGTTAATTCCCGCGCCGACAACGATGATTCTGGACATGTGAGGACAGCGCACGTTGCGGCAGCGCTTGTGTCAAGCGCCGATGTTCTTTACTTGGCAAAGCGCGAAGCGCGCACTCTTCCGCCTGCAGGTTCGGCACAAGCAGGAGGCTTGCGCTAAGCCGCTGTTCGCAAAGCGCGTTCGCGTTCGAGCAGGGTCGGATGCGAGTAATAAAAACCGCTGTAGAGCGGGTGCGGAATGAGATTGCTCAGATTTTTTTCGCTCAGTTTGCGCAGTGCATGAACGAGCGACTGCGCCTCTCCCATTGTCGCACGCGCGAATGCGTCCGCCTCGTACTCAAAACGGCGCGACCAGGTGTGAATAAAGGGCGAAAGCCAGAAACTTATGGTGCCCGCCAGCAGCGCAAACAGTAGCATCGCAGGGACGACACTCGCAGCGGCAAAGCCTCCCTGATGCTCGAAACCAAACGCGCGATAAAACCATTGCTGACGCGCCAGCCACGCAATCGCGGCGAACGCCACGAAGACGCCAGCAATGGAAACCCCGAGCAACTTCAGTACGTGGCGCTTCTTATAGTGGCCAATTTCATGCGCAAGTACGGATTCCAGTTCCGGCTCGGTGAGCTGCGCGATGAGTGTGTCGAACAGGACAATTTTTCGAAAACGTCCGAGTCCGGTAAAGAAGGCGTTGGAGTGACGCGAGCGTTTGCTGCCATCCATCACCTCGATGCTGCACGTGGGAAAATCCGTGCGCTGCGCCAACGCAAAGAGGCGTTCGCGCAACGCTCCTTTCGGCAGCGGTGTGAACTTGTTGAAAAGCGGCATAATCACCGCCGGCGCAACGAGCAGCAGGAACAATTGAAACACGATGACAACCGTCGCCGCCCAAAGCCACCAGTTTGCGCCAGTCCACCCGATCAGTTTCAACACCAGCGCAAGCAGCGGATAGCCCAGCAGCAGCGCGAGTAGCAATCCTTTCACACGATCGAATATCCACGTCTTCATCGTCGTGGTATTGAAACCGAATCGCTCTTCGAGCTTGAATTGCGCATACCAGGCGAACGGTAACGCCGGGATGCTCAACGCGATGCCTGTAGAGACAAGGAAACCAGCCATCGCCGGGATCGAAGTGCCGAAGGTCGCGCTGAATCTTGCAAACGCCCATGGCAATACGCCGCTGAAAAGCACGGCAATGAGCAGCATGACATCGAACAAGTTGGCAACATCTCCAAAGTGGCTCTTGGCCAGCGTGTAATCAACCGAACGGCGATACGTCGCGTCGTCAATGACTCCGCGAAATGCAATCGGCACTTCGTTCGCATGCGCGCGCACATGACGTTGGTTGAGTTGGCTCAGCCACAGTTCAGTGATTGCGCGCGCGAGAATCAAAACCAGAGCAACGATGGCAAACGGCTGCATTAAAGGATCCTGCTTCTGTTCCTTTGGTCATCCGCTTGCTAAGAGCTTCCGATAGTATCGATACCAATCACTCTGAAAGCGTTCAGTGGGATCGTACTTTCTCTTCAGGTCGAGAAATCGTTTGAACTGCGGGTAGCACGCAATGACTTGCTCGGGTTTGGCGAATTTATGATACGTCAGGTAATAACTGCCACCGCGGGCTATCGCCAAATCGATTAACCCGCGAAAGGAACGCGCCGACGCTTCGATGCCTCGCGGTGTATGAAAGCTGAGCAGATTGAAGATGACGCACGCATAAGGTTCTTTCGCCCACGCGAGGAAACTCTCATCGTCTTTTTCGATGAGTCGAACTGTACCGTAAATGACGATCGTGCGATTCGAGCGCAACAGTTCCGCCGCCTGCGCCAGAAAGTCTGGAAGGTCAGTGCGCGGAACATAAATTTCGGTAATGATGAGGCTCGATTCTTCTCCTCCGATTTGTTCCCGGATCTTCTGCGCGTAATTCGGCAAATACGCGCCAAGTTGATTCGTGTCGGACCAATAAGTCTGCCCGTTCGTCGACAAATAGTAATCGCTGTAACGCTCGAAAGCCTTTTCGCGATCGGTATAAGCAAGCCGCAGCAGCTCCAGCCAGTCATCATCGCGCAACTCCTTTTTGGCGACAATCGGTTCGTGTTCGTCGATCGGCTCGTAACAAGAAAACACTCCGCGCTGCAAAAAGTCCGGCGACTTTTCATCGACTAAAAACTGAAAATCCCCGTAGAGAAACTTTTGCGCGATGCGTTCTTCAAAGCGTTTGGGCAGATCGTCTGCGCGAATTATCTCGACTACACGTCGCAATTTTTGCCGCGGTACGAGCCGAAGCCTCACGCTATCGATTAATCCAAAAAGGCCGTATCCACCGGTTGCGAGTCGAAATAATTCGTTGTTCTCATCGCGCGAACAGCGAATCGATTTCCCATCGGCGTTGATCAGGGTGAATGATTCGATGTTAGAAATCAGCGGCTTCATTGCCAGCCCGCGCCCGTGCACGTTCGATGAGAGACTTCCCCCGAGCGTGAACGTGTCGGCGCCGGTTTGCTTTTGAGCAATACCCCATTGCTTCGCCTTGTCTGCTTGGGCGTCCAGATAAGTGCGAATCAATTTCGGCCATTGAATGCCGGCTTCCGCTTCAATCAAACCGCGCTCTTGATCGAATGAAATCACGCGCTCGAGTGAGCGCGCATCGATGCAAATGCTGTCTGTGGCAAATTGTTGTCCGCCCATCGAATGCCGACAGCCTGAAACGGAGATAGGCAAGCCTTTTCGCGACGCAGAATGCACAATCTCCGCGAGTTCGTCGCTGGTGCGCGGTCTCAGCAGCTCACGAACGCGAGTGCGATTGAGCTGGGAATGGACGTCATTAACCCAAATCTCCGGTTCTGCGAAGATGCGCGGCGCAAGCGCGAAAAGCGCCGCCGAGCGTATGAATTCGCGCCGCGTCAGCATGGAGGAAGCTTAGTTGAGCAAGTCAAATCTCAGCCAGGCAAATCACCTCGCCTTTGGCGATTGGTTCATCGGCCAGGCCGGGCCCCAGTTCGCGCAGATTATCGTGATCGAAAAATCGGATCACGCACCAGGGACGCATAAGATCAACAAGTTCACCTCGCGTCGTGCCCCAGAGGAATGGTTCGCCGCGTCCACGCAACCAGCAATCGACCAGTTTGCTTTGTGAATGGAAGCGAATCCGGCCGTCGCTCTGTTTTTCCATGAATGTAAATGCAAACTGGCTGCCCGAAGAGCTCAGACCTTTCAATGTTCTCATCAACAAGGAAACGATATCTGACGGCAGATACATCAAGAGTCCCTCAGCTATCCAGAATGTCCGGTGAGCTGGATCAAAGCCGCTATTGATCAGAGCCTCTCCATTGAGAGCAGCGGCGTTCAAGTCAACCGGGATAAAATGCAATCGTTTACGGTCGATTTTGAAAAAGGCGCGCACTTTGTGGCGTTGCGTTGCCGGATGATCTATCTCCCAAAATCGCACGTCTCGGAAATTCTTGTGTAATTCGAAACTGAGCGGATCAAAGCCTCCGCCGATTATGACGACTTGTGTTGTTCCGCTACCAAGCGCTGAGCGCGCGAGCGCGGCGATACATTTCTTTCGCAAGACGTAATGCAACAAAATTCCTTGGATCGTCACGCGCTCGATCAACTTCGCGATCGGTCGAAACCAGCCCTGTCGAACAATTTTTAAGAGCAAACGCGTCTGGAGCGAATACCTCTCTAGCATGTGAGCGCACAAAGCTGCGGAAGTCTTCGAGACGAGGCCGGAGTATTTGGGATGGCCATGCAGAAGCACCAGGCTCGCAGCAATGAGTAGCGCCGTGCGGCTGGCTTCTTCGTTTTGCACGGCAGATGAGCCGGCGCTTAGTCGCCGAACTCCAAAATAATTTTTCCGCCGCGTTTGCCTTGCGCAGCATGCGCAACTGCCACTTTCACTTCGCTCAGCGGGTAGGCTTTTTCGACCTTCGTCTTTAACAGACCGCGTTTTGCCATTTCAAAAAGTGACCGGAATGCTTCCATGCGCTGCTCTTTGGTCGCGTTATCGTACCATTTGTTGATCCAGATGCCGCGGAAACGGAGGTCCTTGAAAATAAGCAACCCGTTGGGAATTTTCAGCGGCTGCAAGCTCATTGCTCCGAACGTCACCAGGGTTGATCCAGGCGCGAGACAATTCGCAAGCCGCAGTGCGCTCTCGCCGCCAACGGCATTCAATCCCAAACGGATCGGTGCGCCGCCGGTAGCGCCCTTCACTTCATCGCGAAGATTTTCGCCATCGACGAGCACGACGTCGCCCCCTTCCGCACGCAATTCGTCAATTAATTCTGCGCGGCGGACCAGGTTCACCGTTTTGTAGCCCAGCTCGCCTGCGATTTGAATCACGGCACGGCCGGCAGCGGAATTTGCTGCGTTTTGTATGAGCCAATCTCCTTTTTTGAGATCGACATAATCGTGCAGCAACCGCCACGCGGTCATCGGGTTGATTTTTAACATTGCCGCATCGACAGGCTCGATTCCCGCAGGTACAACGACGAGATCTTCGGCTTTCACGACAACGGCGTCACGCCATGTGCCGACGTTGTGCGGCAAGATTACCAGGTCACCCACGGCAACATTCGGCACCTTCGCGCCAAGATCGACAACCACTCCCGCACCTTCGAACCCAGGCGTTGCCGGGAGCTCTCGTCGCACCGGATATTTTCCTTCGATCTGATTTAAGTCGGCCGGGTTGATCGGCGCCGCTCGCATTTCCACAACGGCTTCGTCTGAGGAAGGCGCCGGCCATGGCCGCGATTCCACACGTAAGACGTCCGCCGGATTTCCGTGTGTTTCGTACACGGCTGCGTTTATACTTTTCTTCATCAATGTCCTCGCCACAGCATCCTCACGCGCCCGCGACCAATCTGCAAACTCACAGCACGTCTGGCGGGATGACTTCATCTGCTTGGCAGACCGGAACGCGTGTCGCGCTCTTCGGCATGATCGTGAACTTCATTTTCGCCACAGCAAAAATTCTCGGTGGCTTCTTTGGGAACGCCTATGTGCTAATCGCCGATGGTATCGAGTCGGGTATGGATGTTGCCGGTTCGTTTGTCATCTGGGGTGGGCTGAAAGTTGCAGCGCGCCCACCTGACGCGACTCATCCTTACGGCCATGGGAAAGCTGAGCCGATCGCAGCCATAATTGTTGCAGTTGGAGTTCTGGCTGCCGCAATTGGCCTCGCCGTCCAAAGTATGCGCGAGATTTTTCTGCCGCATCACGCGCCGGCCCCTTACACACTCGTAATATTGATTGTCGTAGTCATCGTGAAGGAAACTTTGTTTCGTTACGTCAATCGGATCGGACGAGACGTGGAAAGCACAGCTGTGCAAACCGATGCCTGGCATCATCGTAGCGATGCGCTCACGTCCGCCGCTGCATTCATTGGCATTTCTGTGGCCTTGATAGGCGGCAAGCGCTGGCAAAGTGCGGACGATTGGGCGGCCCTTTTTGCCTGCGCAGTCATCGCGGCAAATGGCATTCGGCTTTTGCGGCCTGCATTTTACGAAATCATGGACACCGCGCCCCGAAAAATCGTCAAGTCCGTCTGTTCAGTTGCCAGCTCGGTTCCTGGCGTCCTCGAAGTTGAGAAATGTCGCGCCCGAAAAATGGGGTTGGATTTTTACGTCGATCTCCACGCCCGAGTGGATGGCAACATTTCCGTCCATGAGGGTCACGAGATCGCGCATCGAGTAAAACGCGCGATCCAGCAAAGCGACTCGCGTATCGCGGACGTGCTGGTGCACATAGAGCCAGCACAACTGTAGTCGCATCGCTGCGCGACGCGCCCGCGCCCGTGTGCTGCATCAGCCCATGCCGCGCATCACATCGAAGAGCGCGCTTGCAAGAATTTTTCGCACACGTGCAATTCTTCTCGCGAACTGAATGAGCTGCGGGACGCGATTCGGACGCGCAATGAAGAAGGTCGCCACCGTTAGGAAGCGAGTTTGCTGCTGTTCGATGTCGAATAAGACATTCGGCGGCGCCGGGAACGGTTCGCTCGGCGTATCGGTAATGACGCGCAGGGAGAGTAGGGGAATGCCATGTTCAGCGCAGGCGCGCGCAATGAATTCCGTCTCCATGTCGACCGCGGCCGCACCCGATGTACGCGCAATTTTGTTTCGCTCATCATTGGAATCGATTAACGCACGCACGGTTAACAGATCGGCTTCATGAATCGGCAAACGTGAAAAGGATGAGCCCACCTCGGTCAGCTCGACTGTCGAAAAATTCTTTGCGAGGAGGAGATCGCCGATTTGCAGCTTATCGTTAAGCGCGCCTGCAAATCCACTGCTGATCAAAAGATCGAATTGCTGATCCTGGAGAAATTCTGCCACTCGCTGGTGGCAAACCTTTTCTCCCACGCCGGTATGAAAAACTTCAACTGCGCGATCCTCGATCGTGCCGCGAATTGTGCGGATGCCACTACGATCGGTGCGAGATTGATTGCGCAGATGGCGTAAGAAATCCGAGCTTTCCGCCGGCAACGCAAATGTGACTGCAATCATCGCCTACGCCAGAAATCCCTCACCTCAGTCCTCCCCCCTTTGCGAAAGGGGAGAGGCGGCACATTCACGAGGGTTCTTGTCATCAATCTGACTTTGCTGGTTCCTCGACAATCTGTACAACAAAACTTTTCTTCGCGGCTGCAGCGGGGCTCGTTGCTGTAGCCGGCGGCGTCTTGTCCGCCGTAGCCTCGGCGAAGGCGGATGACGCCGGACCTCCGCCAATCGACGCAATTGCTGCGCGAAATTCCGACTCCCGATTCGGGGGTAGATCGACAAGGATACTGATCCGGCCTCGATCTGGAAGCCCCTTCGTAGCGGAACCGCCGAATCGGGAAGCGATGGTAACCACTTGGTCTGCGACAGCGTCCAGTTTCCCAGTTGCAGCTGGAATTATAATTTCGCTTACCCCTAAGGCGTCTGGGGCTGGCGTTAATGTCGCCGCAGCATGCTCCAGTGATTTCGCGATCTGCTCCCGCATTTGCGTTTCAAGCAGCGCCCGGTTCGGATTCTTGGTTTCGTGTCTCGCGATCAACCAGAGACCGAATCCCACATTGACAGCCATGAGAATAATGAAAGCTGCGCCTACCCGAAGCGCCATCTTGCGACCTTGCTCAGTTACATCCGGCTCAGGTGACAAGAGAACTTCCCGAGAGTTACCGCGCATTCCTGCGTGAATCTGTCGCGCCACCGCCAGCTCGCGCTGCAATTGCTTGTCCGAGATCAGTTGCTCTTCCAAAGCAGCGCGTTCGCCCGGGGATAATCTGCCCTCGAGATAATCAAAAAGCTTGTCGGGATTCATTGTTCCAGGAACCTGGAAAGCGTCACGCGAGAGGTCATTGCACGCAATGCCTAAGTAGGAGCCCGTGTCGGGCTGCGGCATTTGCCCTTTGCTCTAGAGCAGAGGGGCAATAGAGTCGTTCTGTGGCTGAGGACGATCAGTCAAAGGCGCAGCGCCAGGGTCGGA
>QHNK01000093.1 GCA_003218415.1 Verrucomicrobiota bacterium
CTCTCGAAGCGTACCGCTACTTCGAGATGCGCGGCAAGACCTCCGAGTACGGCCGTGTATTGCCACCGCTTGAGAAGCGGTAGCCAAAGGCCGCGTTGTTTCTCGACACTATTCCGTCAGAAAGCCCACGTTTCTTCAGAGCAACTGATAAGGATCGACGTCGACGGTGACGGTGACGTCTTCTGGGAATGGCAGTTTGTCCAGCGTTTCGCGGACAAGCCGGCTCAGGCGCATGATGGCTTCGCCGCGGATCAAAACGTGAAATCGGAATTGGCCTTGTAATTTTTCCAGTGGCGCGGGTGTTGCGTCGCCTAAGATGAATTCCTCGGGAAGCGCTTCTTTTAAACGGCGCTTCAACGTTTCGGCCGACAATTTCGCGCGACCTTCGTGCGTTGAACGCACTGTGATCAGGATCGCGTGTTTGAACGGCGGGAAATCGCAGCGCTCACGGAACTCGAGTTCCTGTTGGAAGTAGCCGGCGAAATCGTGGTGGCGCGCAAACTGAATTGAGGGTGAAAACGGCGTGTAAGTTTGCACAAAGACTTCACCCGGCGTTTCACCGCGTCCAGCGCGACCGGCGACTTGAGTGAGAAGTTGGAACGTCCGTTCGCCTGCGCGGAAATCGGGCAGATGCAGCGCGAGATCGGCGTTGATGATCCCGACTAGCGTCACGTTTGGGAAATGCAGACCTTTCGCGATCATTTGTGTGCCCACGAGGATGTCGATCTTGCCGGTACGAAAATTTCTTAGAGTCTCGCGATACGCTTCCTTGCGCGTCATGGAGTCGGCGTCCATGCGGCGCACCACGGCTTTCGGAAAAATCTGGGCGACCGTCGATTCCACTTTCTCGGTGCCGAAGCCGTAGTAAATCAACGCATCTTTGCCGCAAGCCGGGCATTTCTTTGGGACGGCCGCGGTGTGCCCGCACAAATGACAACTCAATCGCCCCGCGACTGCGGGATGCCGATGAAACGTGAGCGCGACGCTGCAATTCGGACAATTGCGCGCTTCGCCGCAATTGCTACAAAGCAGCGATGTGGAAAAACCGCGCCGGTTCAGAAACAGAATTGTCTGCTCGCGTTTCTCCAGACGATCGGCAATTGCTTGCGACAATTTTTCCGACAGAATCGCGGCTTTCTTTTCCTTCCGTCGTTCCTGGCGAAGATCGACAATGCGCATGAGCGGCATCTGCTTTTCGTCGATGCGCTGGGTGAGCGTGACGAGCCGATATTTGCCAGTAGCAGCGTTGTGATAACTCTCCAGCGACGGCGTGGCGCTGCCGAGAACAACCGCGCACTTCTCGATCTTCGCACGCACGACCGCGACATCGCGCGCATGATACCGGGGCGCTTCCTCCTGTTTATAGGTCGTCTCGTGTTCCTCATCGACCACGATGAGGCTGAGATTTTTCAGGGGCGCGAAGATCGCGCTGCGCGCGCCGATCACGATGCGCGCCCGACCGGAATGGATCTTGTGCCATTCATCATGCCGTTCGCCCTCGGACAAATGGCTGTGCAACACGGCGACCGCGTCCTGCACGTCGGCAAAACGGCCTTTGAACCGCTCGACCGTTTGCGGGGTCAGCGAAATCTCTGGAACCAGAACGATAGCGGTGCGTCCGCGGTCGAGCGCGGTGCGGATCGCCTGCAAATAAATTTCCGTTTTCCCCGAGCCGGTGACGCCGTGGAGCAAAATCGGGCGCGCGTTCTCGGGTGACTCAAGCGCCTGCGTGACTTCGTTTAGCGCGCGCGTTTGCTCCTCGTTCAAAATGAGATTCGAAGTTGCGATGAACTGCTCGTCTGCGTGCGGATCGCGAACTACAGCTTCTTCGCGCAACTCTGCGAGGCCGCGTTTCACCAGCGCACGTAGCATCTGGTTATCGAGCGACGTTTGTCGCAGAAGCTGCGCTGCGCGTACCGGCGATTCCAAGCGTGAGATTGCTTCCAAGAGTTCCGCCTGCCGCGGGGCGCGCTTTCGCAATTTCTCGAGCTCGGCGCTGTCGATTTTGCGCCCGGGCTGGACGAACAACTGCTTTTTCCATCCGACTTCCGCGCGTCGAATCACTTGCGGCAGCATGCTGCGCATGACGGTTTCGATCGGGCAGCAATAATAGGCGCTGATCCATCTCGCCAGTTCGAGCAATTGTTCGCTCAAAATCGGTGCGTCGCCGATTATTGCTTCGATTGGCCGGATACCTTTCGCCTCACTGTGCTCGAGAACACCAACAACAGTGGCCAGGGCAGATTTATCGCGGAACGGCACCCGCACGCGGGATCCGACGCCGATCCGCTCCGCGAGTTCTTCGGGCACAGCGTAATCGAGCTCGCGGTGGATCGCCCGGTCAACAACGACTCGAATATATTTTGGTTTCCTCATTGAGCGCTCGTGCTCATGCTCGTAATCGTAATCGGCTATTTTAGCACGAGTTGAATGATACGATTCTTCTTCAAACTGATCCTCTGCGTGCTGCTGGCACTGGGTACAGGATTTGTGTACTTAGCCGTGCGATCAGGGGATCCGTCTTACACGTTTTACGAATGGATGAGCCCGGCGCGGTTTCAACATTATGATCACGTCATTGGCGCCGTCGCGGTTGAACATCACCTCGATCCTATGCTGGTGAAAGCAGTCGTTTGGCGCGAGAGCCGCTTCGATCCTGGAAAACATGGCAGCCACCGCGAACGCGGGCTTATGCAAGTAAGTGAAAAAGCGGCTAACGAATGGGCGCGCGAAAACAAGATCGACAATTTCCACGTGGAGGAGCTTTTCGATCCGAAAACCAACCTGGAGGCGGGCAGTTGGTATTTGCATCGTGCGGTCGAACACTGGAAACATCAGGCCGATCCGCTTCCGTTCGCGCTGGCGGAGTACAACGCCGGCGCCAGTCGTGCCCAGCGATGGCACGGCGGAAACGATGTTGCCAATATATCAGTGGAGAAATTCCTCCAAAACATCGATTTTCCCGGAACGCGAAATTACGTCCAGTCGATCATTGACCGCTACAAATTCTATCAGCGGCGTGGTCGGATGTGACGAACAATTGTGTGCAGGGCTTGCGGTGAGCGAGGCTCGCGCAGCGCTTCGCCGTCGCCGGCGTCGCAATTCGGGTTAAGGGTTTTGGTGATGACCAAAAGCGAAATCGCCGGCATTTTGGAGCAGATCGCGGCGCTGCTTGAATTGAAGGGCGAGAATCCCTTCAAGGTTCGAGCCTACACTAACGCCGCCCGCGCGATCGAAACATTTGGCGGTAATATTCCGGACCTGCAGGACGAAGAAGCAGTGGCGAAAATTCCGGGGATTGGAAAAAGTATCGCTCTCAAGATCAAGGAGCTCGCTGCTACTGGCTCGCTCAAATACCTCGAAGATTTGCGCGCAGAATTTCCAGAGGCCATTCTGGAATTGTTCTCGATTTCCGGTCTGGGCGCGAAAAAAATCAAGGCCCTTTACGAGCGGCTGCGCGTCAGTTCAATCGAGCAACTCCACCAGGCTTGCGAGGCGGGCCGGGTGGCGGAATTGCCCGGTTTCGGTGAAACGACGCAAGCGAAAATTTGCAAAGCGATCGAGGAACGAACCCGGCGTGCCGGCTATTTCCAATTCGGCGAGATCGCGCATGAAGCGGAGACGTTAAGGAACGATTTGGCAGGCCATCCCGACACGCTGCAGGTGGATATAGCGGGAAGTTATCGGCGGCGAAAAGAAATTGTGCACGATGTCGATTTGTTGGTGGCGACAAAAAAACCCGAAACGATCACGAAATTTTTCGTTTCCCATCCGCTCGTAGGATCAATCATCGCGCAAGGGCCGACGAAATCGAGTGTGCGACTTCGTTCCGGAGTGCAGTGTGATCTGCGAGTAGTGAGCACAGCGGAATATCCTTTTGCGCTCGCTTATTTCACCGGGAATAAGGAACACAACATCGAGCTGCGCAGCCGCGCGCTTAAACGGGGCTGGACGCTCAACGAGTATCGGCTCGCCCCGATTCCGGTTGAAGGTAGGGGCGGTTCACCCGAACCGCCTGCCGTGCAGAGGCGAGCCGGGCGATTGAGGTCAACCGCCCCTACCACTTCGCCGAAGCCGAAGAAGAAAATTCGACCAAAAAGGATTCCAAAGGTGCACGACGAAGCCGGACTTTATCTGGCGGTCGATCTCGATTTTATCCCGCCGGAACTACGGGAAAACTGGGGCGAGTTCGAAGCTGCTGAGAAACATTCTTTGCCAAAATTGATCGAAAAGGAAAATTTGCGGGGCACGTTTCACTGCCACACGCTGGCGAGCGACGGACACAACTCTCTTGAAGAGATGGCCGAAGCGGCGCAGGCGCTGGGCCTGCAGTATCTTGGCATCGCCGATCACAGCCGCAGCCAGATTCAGGCGCACGGGCTCGATGAGAAAAAGCTGCTGGCGCAAGTCGGGGTGATTCGAAAGCTAAACAGAAAGTTCGACGGCTTCCGTCTCTTTGCCGGAGTGGAATGCGACATTCTTCGCGACGGGTCGCTGGATTTTCCCGATGAAGTTTTGTCACAACTCGATTTCGTAGTCGCTTCCGTTCATTCTGCTCTTGGTCTGAGCGAAGCGGACATGACCAGGCGCATGATTCGCGCGATGGAAAATCCGTTTGTGACCATGCTGGCGCATCCGACTGGCCGCTTGCTTTTAAAACGGGAGCCTTACAAAATTGATGTTCCAAAAATTCTCGATGCTGCTGCGCGTATCGGGACATGGATTGAACTCAACGCCGCGCCGAAACGGCTCGATCTCGATTGGCGCTGGTGGCCAATGGCGAAACAGAAGGGCGTCAAATGTGTGATCAACCCGGACGCGCATCGCGCCGAGCGTTTGCAGGATTTATGGTTCGGGATCGGTATCGCCCGTAAAGGGTGGCTCACGAAAGACGACGTGATGAATTGTTTGCCATTGGAAAAAATCGAGAACGCCCTCGCAGGGAACAGACGGAGGTAGCCGAAAGCGCTCAAGTCACGGTCGCTCCAGTTCGACGGGTGCTGCCACCTATTTCCTTGACTGGCCTCTGGCAGATTACCAGTGTAAGGCTTCGCCCTACACATGGCTCAGTCAGCAATGGAGGCTATCGATGCTTGCCCCGCGAAGCCGTCAGGACCGGGAAACCCATGGCTCGCCTACGCGGCGCTTTATCGTGATCCGCTTGGCTATCTCACGCGTGCGGCGCGCAAACATGGAGACATCGTCCATCTGAAGATTGGTCGTAAGAGCGATTTTCTGCTTAATCATCCCGATCTTGTCCGTGCCGCCCTGCTTGATCACGAGAATCTGCGGCGGTGCGTGCACCGCCCACTGCGACGTGTCCTTGGGACGGGCTTGCTGACTTGCCGCGGCGAGAGGCATAAGAAACAGCGCGCTCTATTACAAACGATGTTTAATCGCGAACGAATTGTTGCGCTGGGCGATGTCATGGTTGATCAGATCACGCGGTGGACTGACAGGTGGCGCGACGGCGACACCGTGGACGTGGCGGAGGAGATGACGGACCTCGCCATATCCATTAGCGGAAAGGCGCTGTTCAATGTTGATTTCGGCTCGAAAGCGGCCGAGTTGCGCAACGCACTCGTCACGGTCTTGCAAGCCACTCGCTTCAAAAATCTGGCGCTAGCTAGCAAACAGTTCGAGAAGCTTTCGCTCCCCTCCCATCGTCGCTTCGCACGCGCTGCGGAGAAACTCGACGCGGAAATTCGCGCGATGATCGCCGAGCGGCGAAAGGGCGCCTGCGAAGACCCTGATTTACTCTCGGTGATGGTACGCCTGCACAAGCAATCGCGAAAAGGGATTACCGAGCAGAAGATTCGTGATCAGATGCTCACGTTTTTCATGGTCGGCAACGAAACGCCTGCCACCGGATTGATGTGGACGTGGTATTTGCTTTCAGAAAATCCGGACGTGGCGACGAAGTTGCACAACGAAGTGGATCAGGTTCTGGGCGATCGGCTGCCGTCAGGGCAAGACTTCGACCGCCTACGGTACACACGGATGGCTTTCGCCGAATCAATGCGGGTGTATCCGCCCGTCTGGCTCATGACCCGGCGGGCAGTGCGAGATGTGAAGATAAATGGCTTCGTAATCCGCAGCGGATCGTACGTGCATGTCAGCCCGTTCGTGACGCATCGCGACGCGCGATACTTCCCAGAACCGGAACGGTTCGATCCAGAGCGCTGGACGCCAGAAGCGGCCGCGGCACGCCCGAAGTTTTCGTACTTTCCGTTTGGCGGAGGCAGCTTGCAGTGTATCGGCGAAGGCTTTGCCTGGATGCAAGGTGTGCTGACGATAGCCACGCTCGCCCGGCGGTGGCGGATGCGGCTCGTGCCGGGCCACCGAATTGAGCTTGATCCACACATCACTTTGCGGTCGCGATATGGCATGCCAATGATCCTCGAGCGACGGAAATGACCTCCCAAGGCGCGTCGGATAGCAGCGCGCTAGTGTTTACGAAATGGGCTCTCTTTGCGGCATGAACATCACAAGACATTTGCAGGCGCCGCCGGCTTTTATGAATTCGCTCATCGACAACTCGTGGCAGCGATAGCCGCGCTCTTGGAGCTTCGTCACGAGCTGGGGCGCGCCTTCGGGCGACACAATGTCGCGCCCGAGAACAACGGCATTACACGAAAAGTGCATCGCCTCTTCCGGTGCAACATCGATCAAATCGGTCACGTGCTCGCGGATTGCGCGCTGGCCGTACTCGTCGAAGGCCATTGGAAACCAAAACGCCCCGCCGTCGGGCAGCGGGCAAAAGCAGGTGTCAAGATGATAAAACCGAGGATCCACAAGTTCCACGGAGATAACGAGACAACCAAGCATGTCTGCGACGGCGCGATGTGATTGAATGTCAGACCGAAATTTGTAGCCGCAAAAGAGCACGTCGCCGCCAAAAAGCGCGTCGCCTTCACCCTCGAAATAAAGATTGTCGCCCAACCAGCACACCTCGTAGCCGCGTTGTTTCATCCATTCAGCAAAGAACGGCTGCTCACCCGCGCGTTCTTTGTGGCGGAAATTGCTGGGGATGAATTTGTGGCCAACGGTCAGTCCGGCATTAGCCGTGAAAACCATGTCGGGCAGTCCCCGCTGCGGCGCAATTAGATGAACTTTGCAATCCAAGTTTGAGAGCGTCGCCTGCAATTGTTTCCATTGCTTTTGCGCGAGCACTGCTTCCGCGCCCCGGGCGCGACTCATCCAGGGATTGATCTCGTATTCGATGCCGTAGTAATCCGGCGGACAAAGAAGCAGTTCGCGCATACGATAGGCAATTTACTCGCGAACACGGGCCCCGCCGAGATGATCGGCAAGTTCCCGGAGAAATGGTTCCACGTCCGTGACCAGGCCGATGGATTGCAAAGGCCGATGCTCGACCGCTTTCTCTACCGCCGAGGGATCGATATCGACGCACACGGTTTTCACGGTGGGCGCGAGCATGCTCGCCACCGCGAGGGAATGCCGAATTGCCGCAAGCAATATGACGTGCGTCACGTCCGCCAGCCTTTCGCGCATCACTTTTTGGGCCTCGATCGCGTCTGTCGTTACACCGGGAATCGGTCCGTCGTCGCGAATGGAGCCGGTCAGCACGATATCTACGTTGTGACGGACGCAGGCGTACAGGATGCCGCTGGTCAGGATCTTTTTCTCAACGGCGCTGGCGATCCCGCCAGCCGCGCGAATTGTATTGACCGCTCGCATCTGGTTCTCGTGTCCGCCGCGCGCGACGGCTAGATCTGGATTTATTCCCAATGATGTTCCGAACAATGCGCGCTCCACATCGTAAGCCGCAAACGAATTTCCAGCGAAAAGCCGATCAATATACCCTGCTTCAATGAGTCGGACCAAATGCTCACCCGCGCCGGTCCGCACAATCGCCGGTCCGGCGACAACGGCGATTTTCCCCTCCGCTGCGTGTGCGCGATGCAACTCCTCACCGAGTTCGCGAATGATGGCCGACTTTGGTTCGTCGGCATCAACGATCGTATTGATGAATTGAAAGAGATCGGTATGCGTGGTCGCACGCTGCACCGGCACAACGCGCACACCCTGATGACCAACAACAATCTCGTCGCCTTTGTTGACGTCGAAAAATTTAACGGCTCTCGCAGCGCCCTTGTTTCGATCAACAGCAATTGCGCTGTTGACCATTGCGGGACGCACTTCGATTTCTTTCCCTTTGAAGCGCACGAACGTTTGCTGATTCGTTGTCACGTAGAAATCGGCCGGGAAAACTCCATCAGCTGGAGCGCTGGCCAGTTGCGCATTTGCGCGCTCCACCACTTCGGCGCCCTGCTGCCGAAGACGCAGGATCAACTCGTCCAGCGCTTCGCCTGTTTCGGTGGACACCTCAATTCGGGCAAAGCTTTGGTCCGCTCGCTTTTTGCCGATATTGATCTCAAGGATCTTAAAATTGGCGTCGTGCGTTAAAATTTGATCCAGCACCTTTGGCAAAATCAGCGAATCGATAATATGCCCGCGTAGCTCGATCGTTTCCGAAAACATATACAGAATTTAGCCGTCCGGCGCGACCGCGCCAGTAAGGCCAGATTGTTGTAGCGCCGCTTGTGGCAATTGCGCAACATTTAGGCGTTTGACACAAGCGCCTCTACAACCATTTACATCATATGGAAAAGCCAAGCGCACGCGGGCCTTCGCCAAGTCGCAAGGCGCATCGCGCTCTGGGACCGCGATTGAATCGAAAAGCAAAGCGTCCGCCGCCTCTGCCGGTGAGAAAAATCACAAAACGTGAGCCGCGCGATTAATCGCTCGACCGGCAACACATGCACAAAGAACTTCCAGCTCTCGCCGCGAAAATAGCGAAAGCGCTATCATGCGGGTCCGAGTACGTGGTCACCCAACCCGTTGAGCTTCGAATTCTGCGGGAAATGTCCGAGGCGGAGGTGAGCGAGTTTGCAAAGAGCCATGGCTGGCGCGTAATACGTCGTCTCGGGGGACGACAGATCGAATTTTACAATGACGCGAGCCAGCGCCCGTCGTAGCAACGGCTCCGTGAGCTGTTCGGATTGCAGCCACAGGTGGCTTGACGCGCTACAGGCACGTGGCTACAGCACCAGTGGACACAAACCAGCAGTTGGCTTACGAGTGCTAGCGCGTTCCAAATGGAAGCAGCCAAAATTTATTTTATTGTTTTCGGCGTCTTGACGATCCTGGGCGGCATCGTTGGTTACGTAAAGGCAGGCAGTGTGGCGTCGATCATCGCCGGTTCAATCACAGGTGTGCTATTGCTGGTGGCTGCGTTTGTATTGCCCGAACACCGCATGGTTGGCTTGGCGACTGCGCTTATTGTGTCGCTTTTGCTCGCTGCGCAGTTCATCCCCAGATTTCTGCAGACCGGAAGAGTCATGCCTGCTGGAATAATGTCGGTCCTGAGCGCAATTGGGGTCATTGTGGTCATCGTCGCCTGGGTAAAAAAGTAATCGCGTGGGAAGAATTCGCCTTCGGACGTGGCGACGGCTTGTGCTTGTCTTATTCGCCGCGCTTTTCGCTGCGATTGTTTACCGCTGGATATCACTCGAGCGGCTACAACGCGTCGCGCCCACTGAGTTACCTGCCACGCCAACACCGGAACCGACGCCAACCCGGCCGCCGGTGATCACTGGAAAATTGGACACTGGCAAACTGTTCAACGGGATCACGCTCCACTCCACGGTCGAGACGATCCCGGGCGCCGATGCCGCTACGGAACGCACACAGCCGGACAGTTACGTGCTCGATCTAAAACTGCAGGCCCGCGTGCCGTCGCCGAACAAGACGATCGAGGAGCTGGCGAAAGTGAGTCCCCAGCTGCCAACGCTTTTGCCCGGCTTGGCGTCGATGTTATCGGCTGATTCGGTTTCGCCGCTTTACGCTCAGCTTTACGACGCAAAAATCAGAATGCTGCGCGAAAACCTCGCTCGCCTCGATTTGCTTCTGTCGCGGCATAACTTTTTCGATTGCCAAACTGTTCTCCAACTTCAGCATCCGCAAACGCATCGCAAAGCGCTTCTGCTCCAGGCGGACATGGACGTGGATGCTGACGGCTCAGACGCTGATCGGATGCCTGTCGGTACCGGCGCACCCGCTAATTTCAAGCCGTCCACGAGTTATCGCTGGCCAAAGAAAACGTCCGCGCCTAACCCGTATCTCGCCGCGACCGAAGAGGGATTGAAACGCGCAGAAGATGAATACGCGCTCGCAACTACCACTCCCGCACGGAAGCGTGAGTTGCGCAATGCAATCGCGCAGTTGCGTGCCGAGGTCGGCACATTGAGAAAATACAGCTTCCTCATCGGCGCGACCGATCCTTTTATCGTGGTGCCGGGCGCATTTACGCACGCTCACGACCCCGTTAAGCCTGGTGACTATGCGCTTGTCGTTTTCGGGGACTCGGTTTATCCGGCCATGGTCGGCGACGTCGGGCCAAACGACAAAGTAGGAGAGGCGTCGCTCCGCATCGCAAAACAGATCAACGCGCTTTCGACGCCCTACAATCGGCCAGTGAGCGATCTCAAAGTGACCTACGTAATTTTCCCTGGCACGGCAGACCAGCCATTTGGCCCCCCGGATTTGGAAAAAATTCAGGCGCGCTGCGACACGCTGGTCAAAGAGATCGGCGGCGCGAGCGTCCCGCTGCATCACTGGGAAAATATCATTCCGCCTTCGCCCACTCCGAGCCCTTCGCCATCTCCGAGCGCGACACCGTCTCCCTCGTCAACTGCATCGACGACGCCATCTGGTTCGCTGTCGCCAACGTTTGCATTCCCCATTGGCAGCCCGGCAGCGACCGCGCAGACTAATCCGACGCTCGCGCCGACGAGTTCGCCCGCCGTTAAGCGAAGCCCGACGAAGAAACGGAAGCCGTGAATCTGATCCTTCGCGACGCTGTTGAGGCCGATCTGTCGGCGATCATTGAGATTTACAACGCCACTGTGCCGACGCGTATGGTGACGGCCGAGCTTGAGCCGACCACGGTCGAAGCGCGTTTGCCGTGGTTCCGCGATCATTCACCGGATGAATATCCATTCTGGGTCGCTGAATCAGACGGCCGCGTGATTGGCTGGCTCAATTTCAAAAAATTCCTGCCACGCGGTGCGTATCGCGGCACAGCCGAGATTAGCGTTTATGTTCATGAAAACTTCCGGCGGCACGGCGTCGGACAACGATTGTTGGAAGAAGCAATCGCCCGCGCGCCGTCGCTGGGAATAACAGCTCTGGTCGGGCTGATCTTCGGACACAACGAGCCGAGTTTGAAATTGTTCGATCGCCTCGGCTTCGAACGCTGGGGATTTTTTCCCGCGGTCGCGCAACTCGACGGCGTAAAGCGGGACCTCATTGTAGTCGGATTACATTGTCCAGCGCCCGACAGCCACCCCGAAAGCTTTCGGGGTCCGGTTTCTGCAGAAACGACGTCGCATGCCGACGCGCCGCAGGCGCGTTGCTACAAGGATTGCCTCAACTTGATGCAGACACTGATGCACTATCGGCAGGAGCCGATTCATTCGGCGCTTCAAAAAATCCGGGACAAATATTCGATGCTGCATCTGGACGTGCTGCTCCTGATCTATCATTTTTCGAAAATTTGCTCCGGATCGATTCTTGAGATCGGCGCGTTCGTTGGTGGCGCGACCATCGCCGCCGCGTTCGGCGTGCGCGATTCGGGGCGGCAAAAAAAACTGATCGCGATCGAACCCGGAGGCGGCGTGAAACACAGGCGGCTCGGCACGCGCAATATCTTGCGTGACTTGGAACGCAATCTCGCCCGGCAACGCGTGTCCAAAATGGTCACGCTAATCAAGGGCCGCTCGTTCGCCCCAGAAACGATCTCCGCGGTTCATCAGGCGCTTGGTTCAGAAGAAATTGGCCTGCTGATCCTCGACGCCGATGCCGGTAAACGGCGCGACATCGAGTGCTACCGCGATAAATTGGCCGACGGATGCTGGATGGTCATAGACGATTACTCCGGAGCCGATTCAAACGTAAAGAGCGCACCGAGCCGCGCAGACGTGGACGCGCTGGTCGCCGCGGGCGCGTTAGAGCCGCTGGGGTTTTACGGGTGGAGCACATGGGTGGGCCGATGGCGCGGCGGTTCGAGCTAAGTTTTCAGCCCGATTTTCGTCACGTTTCTTCGGGACCGATGACGAGATGGATCATGCCGTTGGGCGCGGAGATGAAGAAGCCATTGAAATCTTCGCGCAATTGCTCGACTTCATCGCGCCGCGTGACGCCGTGCACTTTTAGAAACGCTGCGGCAGCCTCGGTATCATTCGTCTCCAGTTCCAGCCAGATGTCCGGGTGGCTCAGGTTGGGAACACTGTCGATCCAAAGGCGGTTCGGGCCGAATTGAAAAATACAGCCGTCTTTTTCTTCCTCGATTAGAGGCAGCCCCAGCGTGTCGCGATAAAAGGCGACCGTCTGCTCATATGTGTGACTGGGGCATTTGATCGCGATGTTCGCTCCGCCAGAGAACTGCGGCCCTTCAAGTTTTGCCACCATCGTTTTCGCGCCGAAGGAAAGCGGGCTGTTATTCTTTCCCGCCTGGCTCGGTCATTTTGATCGGGTCCAGCGCGCGCTCCAGTTCTTTCTCGGGCAAAACTTTTTTCTCCCGGGCAATTTCGCGAACGGTGCGCCCGGTTTTCGCGCTCTCTTTTGCAATCTCCGCCGCGCGATCATAACCGATCTTCGGGCTGAGACTGGTCACCATTGCCATGGAAAGCTCTACTAACTCGCGGCACCGCTCCTCGTTTGCCACGATACCGCGCACGCATTTCTCGCAGAAGATATCGACGACGTTCGCCAGCAGCCGGATCGACTCGAGAAGATTGTGCGCCATCACAGGCATCATCACGTTGAGCTCGAAGTTCCCGTTTGCGCCTGCCCAGGTGATGGTTGTGTCGTTGCCGATCACCTGCGCGCACACCATCATCAGCGATTCGCACATGACCGGATTTACTTTTCCCGGCATGATTGAGCTGCCAGGTTGGATCGCGGGAAGTTGGATCTCGCCGATGCCGCAGCGCGGACCGCTGCTGAGCCAGCGAATGTCGTTTGCGATCTTGAACAGACTTACCGCGATCGTTTTTAAATGACCGCTCGCTTCGACAACCGCGTCCTTTCCGCCCTGCGCTTCGAAATGATTTTTTGCCTCGTAAAATGCGATGCCCGTGCGTTGCTCCAAATGCCGCAGCATTTTCTTCGGAAGGTCGATGTGCCGATTCAGGCCCGTGCCCACCGCGGTTCCGCCCAGCGCAAGCTCGCGTAAAACTTCGTTCGATTTTTGCGCGCGCTCCTTCGCATAGGCAACTTGTTGCGCGTAGCCGGAAAATTCCTGGCCGAGCCGGATCGGCGTCGCATCCATCAAATGGGTCCGTCCGATTTTGATGATGTGCCAAAATTCCTTCGCCTTTGCTTCGAGCGCGTTTTGTAATTTTTCCAACGCCGGGATGAGACAGTTCTTCAACTCTTCGGCGGCGCTGATGTGGATCGCCGACGGAATCACGTCATTGCTGGATTGCCCCATGTTGACGTGATCGTTCGGATGAACGTGCTCGCGCGATCCGATCGGTTTGCCTGCAAGCTGCGCACAACGGTTCGCAATCACTTCGTTGGCGTTCGTGTTTGTGCTCGTTCCGGAACCGGTCTGAAAAACGTCGAGCGGAAAATGATCGTCGAGTTTTCCTTCCACAACCTCTTCAGCCGCTTGCACGATCAACGCTGCGCGCTCGGCATCCAGCAAACCCAGGTCGTGATTCGCTTGCCCGGCCGCCCATTTGATCAGACCCAGCGCGCGAATGAACGAGCGCGAAAATCGGTAGCCGCTCACAGGAAAATTGAGCACCGCGCGATGAGTGGAAGCGCCATGAAGCGCATCCGCCGGAAGCGTCATCTCGCCCATCGAATCTTTTTCTGTCCGCGTCGGCTTCTCGGTCATGCGGAACGATCCGCGCCAACGCCAGCCAGCCTGGAAAAACGTTTGGACTGCGCGGTGCGTCGTTCGCGACTAAGCGGCGAGGGCGTTTTGTGAAAAACAGTAATGAACATTGGCGGGATATTTTGCAGGAAGTATTCCGATTCGGCGTGCTCGAAAAGTGTGGCGTGCTGCTTCAATTCGTTGGTGACCTGATAAATGATGAAACTGCCGTCCGGCGCCAGCGCATCATATGTTTTTCGCAAGAGCGCGCGTTTCTTGTCGATCTTGAGAATGCTGAACGGAATTCCGGAAAGAATATAGTCGCAGCAAGCGATGCCGCGACGTTTGAGCTCGTAAGGTAAAGAAGCTGCATCGCCATGGATCACATGCACGCGCGGATCGCCCGCGAATTGCCGCTCGAGCGCCCGCGAGAACGCCGCATCGAGCTCGAACAGGAGCAAATGTGAATCCGCGCTCATCCGGCGCGCAATCTCGCGTGAGTGCACGCCTTCACCCGGGCCGTACTCGGCGATTACACGCGGCTTGCTAAAATCCATTTTGCTGGCGACGCGTTCCACCAGCGCTTTTGAGCTGGGAACGATAGAGGCCACCTGGAACGGTCGCTTGAGAAATCGCTTGAAAAACAGTGCGCTCACGGGGAACGAACAGTCGTCTGGCGCTTCCAAGTTGTCCAGTGGTGAAGTAGGCCAATGTAGGTGATCCGTGAACTGTGATCGGCACTCCTCAGCCTTGACTGATCACTGATCACCGATCACTTATCACTTCTGATCGATGCGCGGTTAGCTCAGTGGTAGAGCACTACCTTGACACGGTAGGGGTCAGAGGTTCGAACCCTCTATCGCGCACCATTTCGTTGAAAGCATGTTTCGTAAATTCGCGTTCCTTGCATTCGCCATCGCGGTTCTGTCAGGTGCTTTCGGATTGGCCAGTGCTGAGGCAGAGGAGGAGCTTCGCGGGATAGTTTTGATGAATGTCGATTCAAAGACGGGACGGGTCACGTCCGCACGAATGCTGCAGAGCACAGGAGTCCAAGTCGTGGATGCGACACTGCTGGAACAATTTTCGCGAATGGCGGTTCAGACCAGGGACGCCGTCGAAGGTGAGAATTCCAGTCACGTTCAGCCTTCGAGGTGAACTCCCTAGCTCATCGCGCCCTAACCCATTTGACATGACAGGATTTGGGTTGCGTCGCTGATATCCAGTTCATCGTTTTTCGCTCCAATTACGAATGTCGATTCTTTAGCTGGGAGAAGGCGGAGTAGCCGGAGCCGGTGGCAGCGCCGGTGCGCTGGTGGGCCGTTTTTCAATGAGAGTCGCTAACGCAGGACGCAAACTCATCAGGTTCTTTAGCAGATTAAACCAGAACGGCGCGCCAAGCGCGAGTAACCCGGCCGTAGCAAGAATGCCAAACAGGTGGCCGAATGTATGGCCCATCTGTCGTTGAAGCCGCGGCCACCCGTGGAGTTTACGTTCTGCTGGTTGATCCCAGCGGCCAAGAAAATCAACCGGCACGAGGTCGAACCCAGCTTCGTCCGCGGTTTTCTTCAGGCGTTCGACACGTTCGCGGCTTGACTCTTCGAACTTTTTTGCCGCGCTTGTGCAAAGGACGTCGTACTCTTCGAGTAATGCCTGCGCTTCCTCCGATTGGACATTGTTTGCGGTCAGCTGCGCGTTCAGAGCTTGCCGATACTCATCGGGCGCGCGCGACGCGGGGAAAACGCTCAAAGCCTGCTCCGGGTGTTTTTCTGCCCACTGAAGATAAGCCTGGTGTGCTGGCGCATTGTTCGGGTCGAAAATTTTGCTGCCTTCTTCGATTACGCTTGATGCGGCTTTCCCCAGCCCTTGGACCAGCACGGGATTGGCGCGGAGCTGTCGATAAATTTCGGAGGTATCCAGCTGGAGAACGAACGCCGCGCAAATCGAGCAAACGATCGTTACCACGCGAACATGAGTTTGGAACCATTGCTCGGAGCGGTCCTGGGCGCTGCCGAACCAGCGCTGAAACCGATCGTACGCTTTCGTCGTCGCCCGCTCGACTGTTGCGCCAAAGTTGGCTAACGACTCGAGCACGGCCTTTTGCTGCTGCTCGGTCACAAAGATGTCTGCCACCTTTTTGATGAGCTCAAGTTTATCTTCGGACTCTTGCGCGGGTTGATCGCGAGCTTGGAGGCAAGCCAGCAGATCGACGGATTTTTGGATTAATTCCGGTGGTATATCGCGGAGCGCTGCTTCGGTCGGCGTCAGATCTGCGAACTCGTTGATAATGCGGTAAATCTCACCGGGACGAATTGCGCTTCCAAGAGCGGTTGCGTCCTTCAACTTGGAAAAAAATCCCCACGGTGCCATTCGGTTGGGCGCGACCTCCGGAATTCTGACCCCGGCGCTCGCCGTAATCACTTTTTTCTGAGCCGCTTTCACGGCTGCTTGCTTGCCGGTATCGGTCGGGTCGTCGGCGAGGCCTGCCTCCGCTTGCTTCAACTTCCTCTCGGCGTCAATGAGCGCTTGCGTATTCGGGTTCGGGATGACCTGGACGCGATTCTTGGGTCGCCAGACGGAATCGCTGAAAATCGGATCCCTTAAAATTTGCGCGGCCAGCGAATGCGCATGCTCGCCAATTTTCGGATCGATCGTTTGAAACGTCAGCGCGAGCGCATTGGCCAGATTCTTGCCCCGCAACGAAAACGCCGTGGAGACCATCTGCACGACAATCGTGATAAGCAGGCTGAGAACAGTCATGATCACCGCGAAGGCGATCGCGATATCGATGGTATTTAGCATAAAGATCCCGATTGATTTGCCACAGTTAGAGCACTAACGGCGAAAGGAAAGGCGACGCAGCCTTCGGCGTGAAGAACGGCGAAATGCTTGAGAGTGAGTCTGTTCACTTGGGGGCAGCGTTGGGCCAACTTTTATCGATTCGAGAAACGTCTGACAAGACCAAAAATCCGGCAGTCATTTTGACCCCGTGCTTCTAAAGCCGGCATCATTCATTTTGCTTCAAGCGCTGAAAAGTTGTATCAACTCCAATCCGTTCCAAATAAAGCCTGCAATCAATGTCTCACCTTCCTCAATTTCGCGACGCCATTGCAGCCGCGACGGAAACACTCCGCTCACTTTCGAGCCTCGAAGGCCAAATGGTGGAAGCTGCCGATCTGATCGAGCAATGTTTGCGTGCCGGAAATAAATTGCTCGTTTGTGGGAATGGTGGGAGCGCGGCTGACGCGGCCCATTTTGCGACTGAGCTCGTAGTGCGTTTCGCCAGGGATCGCCGGGCGCAGCCGGCGATTTGTCTCGCGAGCGATGGCGGGCTTCTCACTGCGGCCGCAAACGATTACGGCTTCAATGAAATTTTCGCACGCCAGGTAGCGGCATTTGGTCAGCCGGGAGATGCGCTCATTTGCCTGACGACTTCGGGCAAGTCGAAAAATGTCCTGCGCGCGCTGGAGGAAGCGAAAGCGCGCAAACTGAAAACGATCGCGCTTGTTGGCCGCGACGGCGGATCAACTATCGGCATGGCCGATGTTGATCTTCTGGTGCGCAGCGATTCCACCGCGCGAGTTCAGGAAGCGCACCAGCTTCTTCTCCACGTTTTGTGCGAGACGATTGAGTCACGTCTCGAAAAGACGGAATGCTAATTGTGTAGACGCTTCGCTGTGCAAAGCGCTGCGGTGAGGACCTAAACAGGCAGGTCGTTGCGTCGCCCACAGGGCGACGGCTACAGGATCACTCCGATTTCTTCAGCAGCCGCTCGCGTTCTCGATTGAGTTGCCGCCGCTCGCTCGGCGTTAAACTCCCAATCCCGAACTTGGAGATTTTATCGAGAATCGGATCGATCGATGAATAAACATCGTCCGATTCCGTCCGGCCACTGCCGGGTCGCGGTCGCGGCTTTGGAAGCACGTGATACTTCGGCCTGGGGCGAATGCGTTCTTTCAAGGTATTCCACCAGGCGAGTTCCGGCCCCGCCCCGCGAAATTCAATAAAAAGGAACGCAGCGCCGATGCTTGCCCAGACCACGACCAGATCGCTCCACGCGTGATAGGCGAGAAGTTGGAACGTGTAAACGCCGACAAGAATAAGGGCGATCCATTTTGCCATGATCCGGAGAAACAACTCGACGCGGGGATAGATCGTGGCGAAAGCAACAAAGATTCCAAAGTGCAACGCTGGCGAACCGGCGAGGGCGGAATGCTGCCAAAGGCCCCAGATTGTGAGCAGCGCCGCGGGCGTGATCAATAAAACGAGGTAGAGCGCAATGTAGGCGCGCCGCCCGACAAAACGTTCCACTTCCCGCCCGAAGACGAACAGGAAATACATCTCGATCGCGAACCACAGCAGCCCGGAGGGGAAATGCACAAAGGCGTAGGTGCCGAGTCGCCATATCTGCAGGCCATTCCAAATGCGTGCGCTGTCGAAAACAAAATAATTGAGCGTACCACCGAGGCCGGGAATTGCAGTCAGGATACAGGCCAGCACCGCACACACGACATGCACCCCCACCAGCATCGTGGTCACATCGACGGGATAGCGGCCCATCCACGCAACCGGCCGATAGTCATCGGAGGTGGTGACCCCGAACATGCTTTCAATTAATGCCGCGCACTGCTCCTGTGCAAGCGAAACGAGGAAGCGATCACGAATAACCGCCAACGGACACGAACAAACTGGCAACGACTTTCATGGCTTCTTCCAATTCGTGTTTATTCGTATCCATTCGTGGTTAAGATGGACATCTTCGATTTATGAAAAACATCGCGCCCGCCATATTCCCGCCAAATGGGATCGGTGACGCAAAGCCGACCAACCAGTCGGTGCTTGATTGGGTGCGCGAAATCGCCGCCCTCACACAAACGGAAAACATTTTCTGGTGCGACGGCTCGGAGCGGGAAAATGAGTTCCTGATCGAGGAATCGCGCAAACAAAATGTGCTGATCGACTTGAACCAGAAGAAGGTTCCGCGCTCGTATTTGCATCGCTCAAACCCGAACGACGTCGCGAGAGTCGAGCAATTCACCTTCGTCTGCACGCCGACGAAAGAAGAAGCCGGTCCAACCAACAATTGGTCTAAGCCGAAAGAAACGTACGCAAAACTTCGCGGCCTGTTGAGAGGCGCGATGCGCGGGCGCACCCTGTTTGTCATTCCCTACATCATGGGGCCGCCGGATTCGCCGCTGACGAAAGTTGGCTTCGAGATCACAGATTCAAAATATGTCGTGCTTAACATGCGGATCATGACGCGTATGGGCGAGGTCGCCGTGAAGCGCCTCGGGGACGATCCAAACGCAGAGTGGAACCGCGGCGTGCATTCATTGCTGGACGTTAATCCCGAGCGCCGCTTCATCTGCCATTTTCCGCAGGACAACGCGATCATCTCCGTTGGCTCCGGCTACGGTGGCAACGTTTTGCTGAGCAAAAAATGTCTCGCTTTGCGAATCGGTTCGTATCTGGCGCGCACCCAAGGCTGGATGGCCGAGCACATGTTGATCCTAGGAGTCGAGTCGCCCGAAGGAAAGAAGCACTATGTGGCGGCGGCGTTCCCGAGCGCGTGCGGCAAAACAAATTTCGCGATGCTGATTCCACCGAAACATTTCAAAGGCTGGAAGGTCACGACGGTCGGGGATGACATCGGTTGGATGCAAATTCGCGACGGCCGGCTGTATGCGGTCAACCCGGAGAACGGATATTTCGGCGTCGTGCCCGGCACGAGCTGCAAATCGAATCCGAACGCGATGAAATCGATCGCGCACGACACAATTTACACAAATGTGGCCCTCACCGATGACGGCGACGTATGGTGGGAGGGTAAAGACGGTGCACCGCCCGCGCATGCATTTGACTGGCGCGGGAACGATTGGGCGCCGGACTCAAAGGAAAAGGCCGCGCATCCAAACAGCCGGTTTACAACCCCGATGCTCAACAACCCGGCGCTCGATCCCGACGTCGAAAAAGGCGAAGGCGTCCCGATCAGCGCGATCATTTTCGGCGGCCGCCGCAGCGACACGGTGCCGCTGGTTTATCAGGCGTTCGATTGGAATCATGGCGTTTACTTGGGCGCGACCATGGCGTCAGAAACAACCGCCGCTGCCGCCGGCACAGTTGGTAAGGTGCGACGCGATCCGATGGCGATGTTGCCGTTTTGCGGATACAATATTGGCCAGTATTTCCAGCACTGGCTCGATATAGGAAAACGCCTCTCGAGTCCGCCGCTCATTTTCAACGTGAACTGGTTTCGCAAAGGGGTGAAGAGCCAATTTCTCTGGCCGGGTTTCGGCGAAAACATGCGCGTGCTCAAATGGATTATTGATCGCTGCGAAGGAACTGGCGGCGCACTCAAATCGCCGATCGGCTGGTTGCCCAGCCCGCACGATCTCGATCTCGCCGAACTCGACATCGACCACAAATGCGTCGCGGAAATTCTCGGAATCGATCATGAAGAATGGGCGAAGGAGTTGGCCGAGCACAAAATATTCTTCGATTCGCTGGGCGGCGTTGTACCTAAACAGCTTCTCGATCAGCGCGAACAATTAGCCGCGCGATTTAAAGAATAGCGTCACTGTAGCCGTCGCCCTGTGGGCGACGTAACGCATGCGGGATTAACGGGCCATCGTGCGCTTCGCACAGCGAAGCGGCTACAGGTTGCGAATCGCCCCGCAATCTGGAATTGTTTCCAGTGGGTTCGAAGGTTGCAAAGATAGCGCGTGCTAGAGTGTCGGACACGCATGATTGCATCGAAATTCGCGGAGCGCGGCAGAATAATCTCAAGGGCATCGACGTCGATCTTCCGCTGGGGAAACTGACGGTCGTCACCGGTCCGAGCGGGAGCGGCAAGTCGAGTCTGGCCTTTGAGACAATTTACGCCGAGGGCCAGCGCCGTTACGTCGAAACCTTTTCGCCGTACATGCGGCAGTTCCTCGACCGCATGGACAAACCGCGCGTGGACGACATCCGTGGCATCCCGCCAGCCATTGCGATCGAGCAATCGAACCCCGTCAAAACATCGCGCTCAACAGTGGGCACGATGACAGAGATAAACGACTATTTGAAGCTGCTCTGGCCGCGCGTCGCTGGTGCGTTCTGTCCGAATTGCGGTCGCGAAATTCGACCGGAAACTGCACAGTCGATCGCCGAGCAGATTCTGCGCGATTGCGGAGGAAAGGACATCATTATCACGTTTTGGGTGGCAGTCCCCGCGAAGACCGCTCCACGGGCATTTTTCGATTTTCTTCAACAGCAGGGCTACCTGCGCGTTTGGCTCGATGGCGAAATCGTGCGTACCGACGCCGATCCGAAAATCAAACGGCTCGGCGCGCGCGTGCAGGTGATTCAGGATCGCATCGCGATCAGCGAAGAAAATCGCGTGCGATTAGTCGAAGCGATCGAAACGGCGCTGCGTTTCGGCAAAGGGAAAGCAAACGTAATCCCGATTGCGGAAAACGCCCAACGCTCAACGCCCAACGCTCAACGTCCAACCGTTCACGGATCACCCATCATCGATCACATTCCGTTTTCCACGGGTTGGCACTGTGCGTATTGCGATGTGGACATTCGCCCGCCGACACCAGGGCTTTTCAGTTTTAATAACCCGCTCGGCGCATGTCCGGAGTGCCGCGGGTTCGGTCGCACGATTTCAATTGATCTAAACAAGGCGATTCCAGACCCAAGCCTCAGTATCAAACAAGGTGTGGTGCGCGTTTTTCGCGGCGCTGAGTTCGGCGAATCACAAAAAGACTTGCTCCGCGCATGCACCCGCCAGGAAATCGACGTCAATGTGCCGTTCGAGGAATTGCCCAAGGCCGATCAGGCTTTCGTCATCGAAGGCGAGAAGCGCGACGGCGAATACACTGATGAAGATTACGAAAACGATCGGTGGTACGGCGTCCGCGGCTTCTTTCGCTGGCTCGAGAGCAAAACTTACAAGATGCATATGCGCGTCCTGCTCAGCCGCTATCGCGCTTACATCGGGTGTCCCAAATGCAGGGGCGGACGGTATCAGGCAGACGCGTTGAATTACAAAATTGCAGCGGCGGTCCATGACCGCCGAGTCGGCGTTCGTCCACCTTCGCGTGGCTCCGGCGCGGCAGGCAGAGCGCCGCTACAGTTAACGCTTCCGGAATTCCAGGCGCTTTCCATTTCCGATGCGCGAGATCTTGTCCGCGCGCTCGACATTTCACCTACCGACAAGACTGCGCAGATGCTTCGCGACGAAATCTGCGCACGCCTAAATTATCTCTGCGAGGTGGGCGTCGGCTATCTCACGCTCGACAGATCGACGCGCACGTTGAGCGGCGGCGAAGTCCAGCGCGTGAATTTGACGACGTGCCTTGGCGCATCGCTGGTCAACACGCTCTTTGTCATGGACGAGCCGAGCATTGGATTGCACCCGCGCGACGTCGGCCAGCTTGTGCGCGTCATGCATAACTTGCGCGACAAAGGCAACACGCTGCTGGTGGTTGAGCATGAGGAACAAATCATCCGCGCAGCGAACAATTTGATCGATCTCGGCCCGGGCCGCGGCGAGCATGGCGGGGAATTGGTCTGGAGCGGACCACTCGATAATTTTCTCTCGCGTGAACGTTTGCGCCTGGCGAGCGCGGGCGAGGGCGCCCGCGCTCCCCAATCACTCACGCGCGATTATCTCAGCGGTCGCAAATCAATTGTGATACCTAAATCGCCCCGTAAATCGACATCATCGATCAAGATCGTCGGCGCGCGGCAGCACAACCTGAAAAATATCGACGTCGATCTACCACTCGGCATGTTCATTTGCGTGACCGGGGTGTCGGGTTCCGGCAAATCCACGCTCATTCACGAGGTGCTTTACCGGAATCTCTTGCGTGCGAAGGGACAATCGTCAGATCAGGAGCCGGGCACATGCAAATCAGTGATCGGCGCAGATCGGATTGGCAACGTCATGATGGTCGATCAATCGCTGCTGGCGCGGACCCCGCGTTCAACTCCGATTGTTTATCTCGGCTTGTTCGATCGGGTTCGGGAATTGTTTGCCGCGCAGCCGGAAGCGATGGCGCAGGGACTCGCCGCGGGCGCGTTCTCGTTTAATTCCGGCAACGGTCGTTGCGAACGTTGCTCAGGAACGGGCTACGAAAAAATCGAGATGCAGTTCTTAAGTGATCTTTTCGTGCGTTGCGTGGAATGCGAAGGCAAACGCTTTCAGCCGCACGTGTTGAAGGTGCGGGTTCATGAAAAATCAATTCATGACATGCTCGAGTTGACAGTCAGCGAAGCAATTCAGTTCTTTGCGCAGCTCGGCGACAAGTGCGGTGCGGAAATTTCCGCCGGGCTGAAAGTGCTCGAGGAAGTGGGACTTGGTTATTTGCGGCTCGGTCAGCCGCTGAACACGCTTTCCGGTGGCGAATCGCAGCGGCTGAAGTTGGTGAGGCATTTAGCCGAAACCGGAGAGCGGAAACCGGATACCGGAAAGAACGGTAATGCCCGCGGCAATCTGTTGATCTTCGATGAGCCGACCACCGGATTGCATTTCGACGATGTGGCGATGCTGCTGCGATTGTTTCAGCGATTGGTCGATCGCGGACATTCGATCGTGGTGATCGAGCACAACTTGGAGGTGATCAAGTGCGCTGATTGGATCGTCGATCTCGGTCCGGAAGCTGGCGACGCCGGCGGCGAAGTCGTGGCCGTGGGAACGCCCGAGCAAGTCGCGGGCATACAGAAGTCGCAGACTGGAAAATTTCTGCGGCGCGTGCTTCTAAAAACTCTCAAAGCGCTGCCTGTCATCCCGAGCCGCAAAGACGGTGAGGGACCTCGCAAAATCTCGCGCGAGTTGGAGGGATCCTTCGCTTACGTTCAGGATGACAGCGTTGAGTTGGCGCGAGCTGCAGAAACCGCTCCACGATTTCGCGTGAGTAAGCGCAACGGCGCGATCCAAGTCCACGGCGCGCGGGAGCACAACCTTAAGAACATCGACGTCAAAATCCCGCGCGAGCAACTGGTGGTGATCACTGGCTTGAGCGGTTCGGGCAAATCGACTCTCGCGTT
Organism: Verrucomicrobiota bacterium; assembly: GCA_003218415.1. GTDB lineage: Bacteria > Verrucomicrobiota > Verrucomicrobiia > Chthoniobacterales > UBA10450 > Udaeobacter. The sequence continues at coordinate 23,945 of QHNK01000093.1, forward strand.
CGACATCTTGTTCGCCGAAGGGCAGCGCCGTTTTCTCGACAGCATGTCGCCGTACGCGCGACAATTTGTCGAGCAACTCGAGAAACCGGATGTCGATCTGGTCAGCGGATTACCGCCGAGCGTAGCAATCGAGCAACGCGTCACGCGCGGTGGAGGCAAATCAACGGTCGCGACGGTGACCGAAGTTTATCATTTTCTCCGGCTGCTGTTCGCGAAAACCGGCACGCAATTTTGTCCTGATTGCGATCTGCCGGTGGCAAAACAGAGCGTGGCCGCGATCGTAAGACAGATCGAAGCCGTCGGGAAGCGTGGGCCGCTAAAGGTGCTCGCGCCGCTGGTGAAAGCGCGCAAAGGTTTTCATACGGACGTGGCGCACTGGGCGGAACGCCAGGGATTCGACGCGATCTATGTCGACGGTCAGCTTGTACCGGTCCGAAACTTTCGCAAACTCGAGCGTTTCAAAGAGCACACCATCGACGTCGTGGTCGGCGTGATCGATCGGAAGCGAATGAGCCACGCGCGCGACATTACCCGGCGCGCGCTGGAGATTGGGCGCGGCACGGCGCGTCTGCTCGATTCAAAAAATCGGCTCACCGTCGTGAGCACGGAGATGAGCTGCCCGAATTGTGGCCGCGCGTTTGAGGAGCTCGATCCGCGTTTGTTTTCATTTAATTCGCCGCACGGCGCATGCGAAGAGTGTGGTGGGTTCGGCGAAATTTGGGACCAGGATTTCCAAACGGCCGCGGACCGTGACGGGGAATCGGTTCTGGAAAGCGAGCTAGCCGCGGAACGCGAGTCCGAGTGGATAGAGGAAGGCGAAGTGCACGAGTGCCCGAGTTGTCACGGCTCGCGTCTGAATGCCGTGGCGCGCCACGTGCGGGTTCAAGGGTACACAATCGATCAATTCAGGAACCTCTCGGCCAGCGAAGCAGCGCGCACGATCAACCGCTTGAAATTCAAAGACACGCACCAAACGATCGCAGCCGGTCTTATTCCCGAGATCCAACAGCGACTGCGTTTCATGGAAAAGGTCGGACTTGGTTATCTCGCGCTCGGGCGTTCGGCAAAAACGTTGAGTGGCGGAGAATCGCAGCGAATTCGGTTGGCCGCGCAGCTTGGCTCGAACTTGCGCGGGGTCCTCTACGTGCTCGACGAACCGACGATCGGTTTGCATCCGCGCGACAACGTGCGTCTCCTCGAAACGCTCACAGCTCTCCGGAACAAGGGCAATTCACTGATCATTGTCGAGCACGATGAAGAAACAGTTCGACGCGCCGATCACATTATTGATCTTGGACCGCGTGCGGGGCTTCACGGTGGCGAAGTTGTGGCGGCTGGAACGCTGCGCGACATCGAGCGGAATCCAAATTCCGAGACCGCGCGCTGGCTTAAGACGCCGTTGGGCCATCCCATTCGCGGATCGCGCCGATCACTGCGCGACGTGGAAAACTGGATCGAGATTCACGGCGCGCGCGAGAACAATTTGAAAAGCATCGACGTTACTTTTCCGGTCGGTTGTCTCTCGGTGATCACCGGAATTTCCGGCAGCGGCAAATCCACACTAATGCATGACGTGATTTGGCCCGCAGTGCGCGAACGGCTGAACGAAAGGAAACGCGCAGGTGATGGCGATTTGTTCAAACTTGTCAGCGGCGCGCAACAGATCGAAGCCGTTTACGAAGTCGATCAATCTCCCATCGGTAAAACGTCGCGCTCGACACCGGGCACTTACGTGAAAGTATTCGACGAAATTCGGAACCTTTACGCGCAACTGCCGGTCTCGCGCGTGCGCGGCTACTCGGCGAGCCGATTCTCATTCAACGCCGAAGGCGGTCGTTGCGAGACGTGCAAGGGCCAAGGCGTGATCAAGCTGGAGATGAATTTTCTGCCCAGTAGTTATGTGCCGTGCGAAGACTGCCGGGGCCGGCGTTACAATCCGCAGACGCTGGAAGTTCTCTACAACGAAAAATCCATCGGCGACGTGATGGAAATGACGATCGAGGAGGCCGCACAATTTTTTTCGGTGCACCCCAAGATTGCACGCCCGCTTTCGCTGCTGGTCGATACTGGGCTTGGTTACCTCAAGCTGGGGCAACCGAGCCCGACCTTGAGCGGCGGCGAAGCACAACGGCTGAAGCTGGTGACGCAATTGAAACGCGGAGTCAGCCGCGCCGCGAATGAGCGGATCCGGAAAATGCGCAACCCGGGATCTACACTCTATTTGCTTGAAGAACCGACGATTGGCCTGCATATGGCGGACATTGAACTGCTTCTCAACGTGCTGCATCGGCTCGTGGACGAAGGGAATACCGTGATCGTGATCGAACACAATCTCAGTGTAATCGCCGAAGCTGATTACATTGTTGATCTTGGTCCTGAGGCGGGTGACGCAGGCGGCGAAGTGGTCGCAACCGGCACGCCCGAACAAGTCGCTAAGAACCGAGTGAGCCGCACCGCGCCGTTTTTGCGAAAAGTGTTGAATACCCCGCGCGCGACGACTGCTCCGTCATCCTGAGCGAAGCGAAGCATCCCGCGGTCGAAGTGAGCGTCGCGGAGCGCCGATGCGTAATCCATCACCTTTTGGGAGGTTCCTTACATTCGTTCGGGATGACACGCGTTTTAATTGCGGGTGTCAGCGACATCAGTGACAATCGCCAGCACACCGAATGCTTGCCTACTATCTGCACAGCCTGGATCCGATTATTTTTCGGATTTACGACAATGTCGGGCCACGATGGTATGGGCTGGCTTATGTGCTCGCATTCATCTGCGGCTATCTTGTTTTCCTTTGGTTGGCCAAACGCGGCTACGCCGACCTTCCTCCACAACGAGTTGGCGACTTTATCACCGGCTGCGCACTGTTTGGCGTAATCATAGGCGGGCGCCTCGGCTACATTTTTTTCTACAAACCAGAAATGCTGCGTGAGCCGCTGTCGATCTTGCGCGTTTGGGAAGGCGGGATGTCGAGCCACGGAGGAATGCTCGGCCTTTTGGTGTTCACGTTTTACTACGCCCACCGGCACAAGATCTCGTGGACAAACCTGGGCGACAATCTGGTTGTGACCGCGCCGATTGGGTTGTTCTTCGGGCGTTGCGCTAATTTCATCAACGGCGAGCTTTATGGACGGATCACGAATGTTGCTTGGGCAATGCAATTCCCAAAAGAACTGCTCGATCATCCGCAGGAAGCTGATCGTGCAGTTGCGGCGTGCGCACGCATTGATCCGTCGCTGAGCACCCCCGACGCGATCATCGGCGCGGTGCATACTCAGCCAGAAGTTGCGACGGCGCTGCGCTCAATTTTGTCAGCGCGCCATCCATCACAGCTTTACGAGGCGTTCTTCGAAGGGATTGTTTTGTTCGCCATTTTGTGGTTCGTACGGACGCGCACCCGCCAGCCGAACGGAGTTCTAACCGGGCTGTTTTTCATCTGCTATGCGATTTTCAGGATCGTGATCGAAAATTTCCGCGAACCCGACGCCGAGTTGATTGGCGCTTTTACCCGCGGCCAATTCTTTTCGTTCTTCCTGATCGCCATTGGCATAGCGTTTGTAGTTGGGGCAAAAAGGCGACCGACCTTTCCGAGGAAGACGCCGGTAAAATAAAATTCGTGCTTTGGGATTCGAATCTTTCTTTCGTTTCCGCGAAACGGCGTTATTACTTATCCCGGTGACGCGGGAATGCTCGTTCTGGAAATCGTAGCGGCCGGCGGCGGTCTCCTGTTTGCTTTCGATCACGCGACGATCGCAGGCAAGCTCGTTCTCACTCTTCTGGCGGTCGTGTCGATTTTCAGTTGGTCAATCATGATCACGAAACTGCGCGTGATCCGCTTCGCTCGAAAGCAGAACGCGCGTTTTCTTGCTGCTTTCCGGCAAGATCGACAACCGCTGCGTTTATTTGAAAAGAATGCCCGCTTTCCGGGATCGCCGGTTTTCAACGTGTATCGAGCCGGCTGCGAGGAAATGACATTTCATTTACTCGGGTCACCGGAAGTGGATGATACCTTTCGTGCACGACTCGAAATTGCAGACAAAATTTCACCGGCACAAATGGGCGCGGTGAACGCGGCAATGGAACGCGCGGTTGGCGAAACAGCGCTTTCACTCGAATCGCAGATGATTTTGCTCGCCACTGCAGTGAGTGGTTCACCCTTTCTCGGATTGCTCGGCACGGTCTGGGGTGTCATGGACGCGTTCACCGGTGTGGCCGAAGCCGGCTCGCCGAACCTTGTAGCGATGGCGCCCGGCGTGTCCGGCGCCCTTATCACCACGGTTACCGCGCTTTGCGTCGCTATCCCGGCGATGTTCGGTTACAACTTTCTCGTCACCAGCATTCGCGGCATCATCGTGGAAATGGATAACTTTGCCGCCGAGCTCGCGTCCGAGTTCGAGCACAAGTATGTCGATCACAACGTGCGCGAAGCCGCATTGCGGAGATGATTGTCATGTCGAGCGAAGTCGAGGCATCCCGTGGACTAACCGATCGGCATAGCAACTGGATTCCTCGACTCCGCTGCGCTCCGCTGGGAATGACAGCCTAAATGAGACGTTACTCACAACGCCAGAGTCTCTCCACGCTGAGTGAGATCAATGTCACGCCGCTACTCGATCTCGCGTTTGTGCTGCTCATCATTTTCATGATCACGACGCCGCTGCTTGAAAGCAGCATGAACCTGGTGATTCCATCCAGCAGCGCGACAAACCAGCCGATTAAGTCCGGGCAAGTGCAAACGGTGTCGATCGACCGCACTGAGACCATCCGATTTAACAATCAAGTGGTAAACCTGGGAACGCTCACCGCACAATTGGCCCAGCTGAAACAGACGAATCCAGATGTCGCCATCGTGATTCGACCCGACCGCGAATTGCCGGTACAAAAACTAATTACGCTGATGGACGTCTTACGGCGCGCTCAAGTTACGAAGGTCGGAATCGCCACAAGAGCCGAGAAGGAATAAATGGCGAAACACCCGCCTTCGCAGAGTTGCGGCGTGGCAAGTGGGCGGTTTTGGCGAAACGTTACCCTGATCGCGGTTGCTCACGTTGCGCTGATCACAGGATTGATCCGCTGGAGTCTGGCAGCCAGGGCCTCGTCAAGTCCGGAGAGCATCGTTTGGTTAGCTAGCGCTCAAGGTCTAGCGACTGGCGGATCGGAAAACGACGCCCAGCCGCCAGCCAAGCGTGCGACTCCTCCCGCTGAAGCGAAACTGTCGATGGCGGATGAAGCGGAAGAGGAGAACCGTGTCGTAACGCCAGCCAAAAGCGAAATCGAATTCCCGTCGCCGACTCCCAAGCCGACACCCGCAGCGACGACCGCTCCGAAGCCAACGGCAACTCCCACACTGAAAACGAAGACAACGCCCAAACCAATCCCAAAACCATCTCCAAAGAAAATGCTATTAACGAAGGTGTCTCCTAAACCATCGCCGAAAACGAAACCGAGCGCGGCGAAAGCGAGTGAAAAGTCAGAGAAAAATGAGAAGAAGGCGCTGGCAAAAAATGGGTCTGAGTCTCAGAGCGGCAGCGGAAAAACAGGTTCAACGGGCAAAGGCGGCGGTGCAGGCAGTGGAAGCAGCGCGTCGGAGTTTGGTTGGTATCGCAACATGCTGCATGATCGTTTTTACAGTGCATGGGTCCAGCCGACGACCAACATTGCCACCGGCACCAAGATTTCGACTCTAGTCAAAGTCCGCATCGAGAAAGACGGGCGCGTTTCGAAATTCGAAATCGTCAAGCCGTCCGAAAACGTTGTCGTGAATGAATCGGTAGCGGCCGTGGGACAACGAGTGACCGAAGTTGATCCGCCGCCCGCCGGCCTCGCCCACGGCGATCATTACGACGTCAAAATCAATTTCGAATTAAATACAGCTCAGGAAACGACAGAATGAGCTTGACGCATCAGGCGCGGACAGGCGGACAAAGTTCGTCACGCAGCGAACTTCTCTTCGATCAAGCGATGCAAATGATCGCCAATCGCTGGGTGATTAAGCCTTTGGATGACTTCGTCCAGAAATCCAGTGACGAGGAGCCGCTGGGCAACCTTTGTCGGAATGCCGCGCGAGCGCAGGTAAAACAGCTGGTCTTCTTCGATCTGCCCGGACGTGGCGCCCCGCCGAAAATTGTGCGCGCGCGATCGTCGAGCGCGTTTTTGTAAAGGAGATCGCTTGCGGTGTGAGGTGAGATGTGGTCCTGCAACGTGCGCGCGTCGAATTCCTGCTGGTGTTTCGCCACGGCGACAGCGAGCAAATCGCTGCGTCCGCCTTCACCGATGAGCCGGCTCAAACTTTCAAAGCGCGAATAGCGTGAGCCGAGATGCAAATTCAGGCTCATAGCGGAGGCGTCATGATCGACGGTCGTCGAATTCATTTGCAGCGCGATGACGTTGCTCGCCCATTCCTGCGCGCAAACGTAAGTCACCTTGGCACCGGGCCCGGCTATGAGGTCGTTGACGCCACAGGCGAAGCCCGGTGCGGTCCGGTTACACGAGCGGAAATGTTCGATGATCGTGACCTTCGCGAGCTCATCAGTGACCAGAAGCAGGTGCGGGAAGATGGACATGTTGTCATGTCGCAACCAATGGAAGATCTCGATGGGCTGTTCGATCTCTACGCCGCGCGGCACGAAGAGAAATGTTCCCGATGAAACGAGCGCTTTGTGTAGCGCAGCAAACTTCGCCGAGCCAAGCGTCGCTTCTGTGGACATGAAATATTTGCGGAAGAGATCGGCGTGTTCCACGATCGCACGCTCGAGCGGCTGAAAAATCACGCCACGTTTCTTCAGGTCTTCGGAAACGACATCGCGCTGGATCAATTGAGCGTTCGCGAAGATCATCCGACCCGCGTATTGGTCGAGGCCGCGGGAGTATTTCAGAACATTTTTGCGGTCGTCTTCAGAAAGCGGCGCACTGATTTTGAACGGCGCCAGATTGAGAAGCGCGACATTAGCAAATCGCCAGGCTTGATCTTTCCGGGTCGGCGTCGGCAACTCTTCGAATTGTTGCCACGCTTCGCGTTGCTGATCATGGAACCAATCTGGAAACTCACGCAACTCGGTTGGGCAGGAGAGAATCGGGGCGGCCTGTTGTTGATATGTGACTACCGACATGTTGATTGTATCTCGGAACCAGAACCGCGGTCCCAGACCGCCGCTACAGAAATTGGTTGGGCGGAGAATTATCCGACCGAGCCTTCCATCTCCAGCTCGATCAACCGTTTGAGCTCGACGCTGTACTCCATCGGGAATTGGCGAACGAGATCGTTGACAAAACCATTAACGCTCAGGCTCATGGCTTGGGCTTCGGTTAAGCCGCGCTGTTGCATATAGAAAATTTGCTCCGCGCTCACCTGGCTGACACTGGCTTCGTGCTGGACGGCGTTGCCCGTTCCGCGCACGGTGATAGCCGGGTAAGTATCAGTCCGCGAAGTCGCGTTGATAAGCAGGGCGTCGCACTCGGTGTTGTTTTTGCAATGTTTCAGATGCTTCGGCACGTGGACCAGCCCGCGATAGGTGGCGCGGCCTTTGCCGATCGAGATCGATTTGGAAACAATGTTGCTGGTCGTTTCATCGGCTGCGTGAATCATCTTCGCGCCGGTGTCCTGATGCTGCCCGTCGTTGGCGAGCGCGATGGAGAGAACTTCGCCGCGCGCTTTGCGACCCTTCATGATCACGCTCGGATATTTCATGGTGAGGCGTGACCCGATGTTGCAATCGATCCATTTCACTTCGGCGTTCTCCTGAGCGAGACCGCGCTTGGTGACGAGGTTGAAGACGTTCGACGCCCAGTTCTGCACGGTGATGTATTGAATTTTTGCGCCTTTTAGCGCGATGAGTTCCACGACCGCGCTGTGAAGTGTCGGAGTATTAAACTTCGGCGCGGTGCAGCCCTCCATGTAGGTCACTTCCGAGCCTTCATCCGCAATGATGAGGGTACGCTCGAATTGCCCGAAGTTTTCGGCATTGATGCGGAAGTAAGCCTGCAACGGATGTTTCACCTTCACCCCGGGTGGGACGTAAATAAACGAGCCGCCGCTAAACACGGCAGAATTCAGCGCGCTAAATTTGTTATCGGCGATCGGAATGACTTTGCCGAACCATTTCCGGAAAATTTCCGGATAGTTTTTCAACCCCTCTCTCGATCCGACAAAAATGACGCCCTGTTCGCCGACTGCTTTCTTAATGTTTGAATAGACGGCTTCGCTGTCGAACTGCGCTTCCACGCCCGCGAGGAATTTCCTTTCCTGCTCGGGAATGCCGAGCCGCTCGAATGTGCGCTTAATGTCGTCCGGCACTTCTTCCCAGCTGCGTTTCGGTTCGGTGCCCGGGGAGAGATAGTAGCGGATTTTATTGAAGTCGATTGCTTCCAAGTCCTTGCTCGCCCAATGCGTTGGGAGCGGTTTTTCCAAGAATGTCTTCAGGCCCCGCAGACGGTACTCACGGACCCAATCCGGATCTTCTTTCACATCCGCGATGTAGTGGACGGTTTTTTCGCTTAGTCCTATGCCCGCGTCGCGCACGTGAGCTTCCGGATAAAAGAAGTCCCCTTTGCTTCGATCAATATTGACTGCAGAAGTCTCGGTTTTCATTATGAATTTTTCCCTGTTTACCTAAACGCTGGTTCAGCCGACCCCTCGCGTGCCCAATCATAACCTCTCTCTTCGAGTTCGAGAGCGAGTTCTTTTCGCCCGCTTCTAACGATTCGCCCCGCCACCATCACGTGGACGTGGTCGGGAATGATGTAGTTCAGGAGGCGCTGATAGTGCGTAATTAACAATATGCCAAGATCAGGGCAACGCAATGAGTTTACTCCATGCGCCACGGTCTTGAGCGCGTCAATGTCCAAGCCGCTGTCGGTCTCATCCAGAACGGCGTATTTGGGCTCGAGCATCGCTAATTGCAGAATCTCGGTGCGCTTTTTCTCGCCGCCGGAAAATCCCTCGTTGACCGCCCGTGACGTAAACGACCGATCCATGCCGAGCAGTTCGATTTTTTCATAAAGCTTCGCGTAATAATCGGTCGCCTCGAGCTCTTTGCCTTCCGGCAGACGCGATTGTAACGCTGCCCGTAGAAAATTGGCGATGGTCACGCCCGGGATTTCGCTCGGGTACTGGAACGCCATGAAAAGGCCACGCCGCGCCCGTTCGTCAGGCTCAAGTTCGAGGAGATTCTCTCCGTCAATCAATACCTTGCCAGCGCTCACCTGATAATCAGGGTGACCGGCCAAGACCTTTGCCAGTGTGCTTTTTCCTGAGCCGTTTGGACCCATGAGCGCATGCACCTCGCCGCGAGGCACACGGAGAGTCAATCCGCGAACAATCTCCTGCTCGCCAACGGTGATATGCAGGTTCTCTATGTTCAATTCCTTCATAAGGCGGATCTAAAATATACGCCCGTTCGACAGATTTGCGAACGCCGAGCGGCGAATTCCAGACGTGGCTACCCCGCTTGGATTCGAACCAAGAATAACGCCTCCAAAGGGCGCTGTGTTACCGTTACACTACGGGGTATGCGGATTTGCGATTTTAGATTGGCGATTTTCGATTCAAGCGCAATGCCCAAAATCAAAGCGCGATCGTGCTTACCCGGAGCAACTCGCTGCTAAAATTGAGGTTGAATCACTGGCGGAGCGGCGAGTATGATAGTCTCGCCACGGCCAAGGGGGACCCCGGTTATGGAGCGCACAATTTTCCTTCAGCATTACCGCGTCCGCCTTAGATCAAACGGCACTCCGCGTGAACTTAGCCGGGACGATGCAGCGATTACTTACGAAGCGGTGGACGAAAGATCTGGTGATCCAGTTGATCTAAAGCTGATTCCCGTTGAGACCATCGATTCAGGCGTGCGGGAGCAACTGGACGACCAGGCACGCGCCGCGCAGATGCTGCATCACGTCAATATCGCGAAAGTTTTTGATTTTGGACGTGAAGGCGGAGATTTTGTTTGTGTCTCAGAGCACCTGCCAGGTGAAACGCTTGCAGCCTGGGTGGCCGATCACGGCCCGATGCCTGCTGACGCCGTCTTGCGAGTGGCCGAGCAAATCGTGAGCGTCTTGTCATCCGCGAGTTTTCACAGGCTTCCATATCCGCCAATTCAATCCTCAGACATCATCGTAGTCCCAGGGCAGACTCCTGAAGGCAGTTGGCCACTGGTAAAATTGATTAACTTTGGCTTGCCGGCACTCACGTCCGGCCGCGAGCTCAAGCCTGACGATTCGGAGACGCGCGAGCAATCAACCTCTGCGGAACAGTCTGCCAGCCCCGAAAAATTAGCGCATGGAATGAGGGACGTCCGTTCAGAGGTCTATTCGCTCGGAGCGACACTTTACTTTCTTCTGACAGGCGTTGCACTTTCGGGTGAGGAGCTCCAGCGGCCTCCAAAGTTCTCAAAGTTTCCAAAACCGTTGCGGTCCTTGCTTGCCCGGATGTTGCATCGCAATCCCGATCAACGGCCAAAGGATTTGGTCCTGCTGGCGGAGATGATCCGCGAATGCCTTCAGAAACTGGAACGCCGGCGGGCGCTCGCCGACAAGTATGGCCTTCCGTACAGGACAACAATTCCGCGGCGAACCGACGCTCCGCCCAGACGGTTGCTGCGAATAGCGTTGCCGGTTGCCGCGCTGTTGCTCGCCGCAGCAGTGATCGCAGCCGCGCTGTTACGAGAGCCGATTGGCAAAATCGTTCATCGGAATCACGAGGCAAAGAACATCGGCGTTCTGATTGGCGTGCCCGAATCTTCGCCACCGCCAGCAGTCCAAAATACTTTGACTACAACCCCGAAAGCTTTCGGGGCGGCTGTAGCATCGCAAGGCGAGAACGCGGGTGTGCCGTCTGCGAGCCAACCGTCTGCGAACGCGGCCACGGTTTCCAACTCGCCTCAGGTTTCATCGCCGGATCTTCAGCAGACCCAAACATCGAATGCACAACTCCAGGCGGCTGCGAGTCCCGCCAGTTCGCCAGGCGCAACCGTGAACAGTCAAGCCACCGTGGAAAATTCAGGACAAGCGAAGGAGACACCGCAACCCTCCGGCCCGAGTCAGACAGCTTCGCGTATCAAAAAGAAGCGCGTGGCTTCGACGTTGCAAGGCCGTGCGGCTTTGGCACATGCTCAGATGGTTGGTATTACCTCTGATGGAAGGCTGATTTATCGTTTGCCCTCCGGCAGCACCAGGGTTGTCGCGCCGGACTCAGACGAAGGCGAATACGTGCCGCGGCGCCATAGCCGCGCTTTTAATGACCGCGACGAGATGCGCGCTCCCCCGCCTCAATTTGAGCCAGATTATTTCCCCGACGACTAGCAAGCGACGGGAACACGCGGGGTGCCGCGAATAGCCGCTGGGTCGGTGAGTGAAATTTTTTCAAAAAAAAGCTTGCCTAACGCCGCGATTCCCGGCATAACCTCGCCTCCGTGGGGAAACGACCGGCCTTTTTGGCATTCGCAACTACATCGCTTCTCGTCATTTCCAGCGGAGCTCTTCGCTCGCAGGGATTGGCTCCGGCAACGTTGAATCTTGCGAGCCACGATCAAAAGGCTGCCGCAAACGACATGGTGCAAATCATCACCAGTAAATCGGTGCAGGAAACGGATAAGCCGGTGCGCGCGATCACGAAACAGCGGGTGCCGGTTGTCGCGAAAAAACTGGCTCAACCAGTTAAGAAAGAGCCGGCGCCGGCAATCGCCAAAGAGTCGGCGCAGACGTTCGTGGCAGAGCCGGTACGACCAATGGATCAACAAACGGTAAGCAAAACAACAAAGCGCTTTGGCCTTTTCAGCTTCAAAAGCCCGGAGGGCAAAAAGGAATCGGCTCCTGTCATCACGCAGTATTATCCCAAGCAGATCGTTTATCCCTTCGGCAGGGTTGATCGCCACATCGATGGCAGATTAATGCAAGCGGCAACCATCGCGCAGGAACGCGCCCACGCGCACTCGCGCTCACAGTGCTGGCATTACGTCAAGGAAGCGTTGCTCGCTTCCGGCGTCATTGATTCCCGCCCGAAGACCGAACTCGCAAGAGACGCTGCTCAAGAGCTCGTCAGCAATTACGGATTCAAAAGACTATCAGTGAATGATCCATTCTCCGCGCCGGTCGGCTCGGTGCTCGTGTATGGCACCTCTCGCAGCGTCGGCCACGTCGAGTTTCGCACCAGAGAGGGTTTCGTCAGCGATTTCCGTTCGAAAACTCCATCGCGCCGCCCGCTGCTCGGCGTTTACGCAAAGTTGTAATCCCGGATAATTTCGGAACGAGCGTCAGCCGGCGTTTGTCAATCGGCGCCTGGCCGAAACGGTCTTTTCTCGCTCCTAGTAATTCCTAACCAGGCGAGTCACTGCGATGAGCATGGACACGACCGGCCAGGCCGCAATGCCAGTGATCAGAACGAAAAGCAAAAGCTCAGCGACATAATCTCGGCTTCTTTCTACGCCCAAGAGTTCACTGCTTAATTTGTGGAAGGGGGGCAACTTTGTAACCGGCTGACCGGCGGAGGAACCCATTTGGGTTTCCGGTGTTGGATGATAGTTGTAATCCGTCAGCAGAAGCCTTCGGTTACTGCGCCTTGTGCCATTGTCGCGACCTGAGCCGCGCTGGTTGTGACTAATTTGAGGTGTTGGTTTCATAAATTTCTAGTTGTTAAGTGTGATTCCGATTGCAATTCGAGAGGACCGGCGCAAAAAACCCGCGCGTGGTGTGAGATTCGACCACTGGGGTGCCGCGAATTGCGGGCTCCAACTTGGCGAAATCTAACGAGCCTTTATGCCGCCCGCCCGCCCCGGCGGGCAGCGCGAATCGGCGCGTTAATCAATTTCATCCCTCCTCATGTACAGCCGTTTCCGTCCCTGTCCAGTGTCGCCCGGCGATCTCAGCTGTAAGTGCCTCTCCGACTGCGAGAAGCCACTTATAATTTATTTTGTAAAGCAATGGCTCCGCCGCGATCCGCTATTCCGGAGGCGGCCATCGTTGCAGAAGATGAGTCGATTTATTTAGTGAAGCAGAGAGCGCGCAGCGGGCGCAAACAGTCCTGCGCAGCGACATCAGCTCGCGAAAACGCCGTCAGTCCGAGCCGGGCTGCCAGTTGGGCGCGAAGTGCATGCGCTTTCGGATCAATTTTCCTGCTTTCCTGGTTTCCTGATTAGCCGATGCTTGTCCGCGAAATGGAACCGGCCGATTGGGGAGCATTGAGTGACGAGGCATTGCTCGAGCGCCGCATCTCGACGCTAGGTCTGAAGCTTGAGGGCGCGGCGATTCAACCATTGATCCGGCAGCTTTATGACGAGCTTTCGGCAAAGGGCCTGGTGTTTCGTCCGCCATGTCACATCGGCGATGAATGGTTTGTACCGATCGGCATCCCCGCGATTTTCATTCCATTTTTTCTCGTGCACGACCGGCTGAGGTCGCTTGAGCGCACGATGATGCTCGAGGTGGAAGGCGAGACGCCGGAGTGGTTCATGGAGTTAATGCGACACGAAGCTGCGCACGCTTACAGCTACGCTTATCAGCTTCAGCGCAAGAAGAAATGGCAACGGTGTTTCGGACACACGTCTCGCGAAGAAACGCCGAGTACCTACAGGCCGCGTCCGTTCAGCCGCAGTTACGTTGTTCATCTCGAAGACTGGTACGCGCAGAGTCATCCTGACGAAGATTTCGCCGAAACCTTTGCGGTCTGGCTCACGCCGGGGCTCGATTGGCGCAAAGATTATGCCGGGTGGCCAGCACTACGAAAACTGGAATATGTAGATGAGCTCATGCGCTCACTGGCAGGCAGGCCGCCAGTGCATATGCCGGAATATCGCGTCGCTGATTACGATTGTCTGAATGTTAAGCTCAAGACGTATTACGCGCGCAAACGCAAGCTTAACGAAGATGCGTACCCGGATTTCTACGATGCGGATCTGCGTCAGCTCTTTGCCGCGTCGGCCGGTATCAAAGCAAGCGCATATCTGCGACGGCGAAGGCGGCGATTACTCAATGCGGTTTCGCAATGGACGAATGAAAAGAAGTTTCCCGTGAACCAGTTGCTCGCAAGGCTTACTCGCCGCTGCGATGAGCTTGGGCTGCATGTGCTGAATGACGACCCGCAGCAGGATTTTCGTGTCACCGCTTTCATCACGACACTGGTGATGAATTATCTTTTCACCGGCAAATTCAAGCGCACCAAATAGCAGCTGTGAAAAAGAAACTCAAAGTCCTGGTGCTCTTTGACGGCACAAGTCCTACCAAGCTCGATCAGGACTTCACAAAGGAGCTGAAAACGAAGGACTGGAAAACCGAGGCGGACGTCATGGCCGCGCTCGGCAAGCTCGGACACACGGCGGAGCATCTTGCCATCTACGATGATGTCGATCTGGTGAGGCAAAAATTAGAGGCCTTCGCGCCGGACATTCTTTTCAACCTCGTCGAACAGTTCAAAAATAAGCCAGGGTTCGATCAGAACATTGTTTCGTTTTTCGAAATGCAAGAGCTGCCGTTTACAGGCTGCGGCTCGACCGGCCTGACGCTTTGCAAGCACAAAGGCATTTCGAAAAAGATTCTCCATTATCATGGCATTCACGTGCCGAATTTCCTTGTCATCCCGCGCGGTCAGCGGATCGGGCGCCCGCGGCAACTCAAGTTTCCGATCCTGGTAAAGCCGGTCAGAGAAGAAGCGTCGTACGGCATTTCGCAGGCGTCGTTCGTGGAGAACGACGAGCAATTCCGCGAACGCATCGCGTTCATTCACGAGAAATACAACAGTGACGCGATTGCCGAGGAATACATTGAAGGTCGCGAGCTTTACGTGAGTCTCATTGGCAATGTGCGGTTGACCGTTTTTCCAATTCGCGAACTGGTCTTTCGTGAAGTGCCGCCGAACGAACCGAAGATCGCCACCTACAATGCGAAATGGGACGAGGAATATCGCAAACGCTGGGGCTTGGAGAACCAGTTCGCCGAAAATCTCGATCCGGCGCTTGTCACCAAGATCCAGGACACGTGTAAAGACATTTATCGTTTGCTGACTATTGACGGTTACGCGCGTATCGATCTTCGGCTAACGCCGGAGAACAAACTCTATTTCATCGAGGCGAACCCAAATCCGATCCTCGCAGACGACGAGGACTTCGCGCTTTCAGCAGCAAAGGCGGACCTGCCGTATCCACAATTGATTGAGCGCATCGTCCGGCAAGGGATGAATACCGTTCGCGATTGACGGAAGGCATTGAGGCGCAGTATCCGGCGGAAAAACTGCCGCGCGCACGGTCTCATTTTTCGGTTAAGCTGGGATATGAGCGTGCAAGTTTATGGATGCAATCATGTCGCAATCGAAGTGGACGACGTCGAAAAGGCGGTAGCGTTTTACAATGACGTTTTCAATCTGGAACAGATGAGCGGCGGCGAGGGCGATGCCTTCTTCAAATTGGGTGAACATCAGTTCTTGGCAATTTTCGAAGTGGACAAAGTGCAACGGGCAAACATGCGCCATTTCGGGATCATGGTTCGCGACGAAGCGCAGTTGGAGGAAGTCCGCGATAAACTAAAACAAAAATATAAACTCGAACTGGAGCCACCGTTCCGCTGCGATTTTCGCGATCCCTGGGGCAATCGCATCCAGGTTGTCGATCTTCACGACGAATCGCTCGTCTGGCTTTTGCCTTACGCCGAAGTGCAGAAGGCGGGCATTAGATTCGACTCCGAGACTTAGGACGCAATGATTTCATTTATCGTTCCGGCACATAACGAAGAATTCGAGCTCTCATCCACGCTTGCCGCGATTCAGGCCGCGTCTTCTAACGCCGCCCAGCCGTATGAAATCATCGTAGTTGATGATGCATCGACGGACGCCACGCCAGAGATCGCGGCGCAGGTCGGAGCGAAAGTCGTCCCAATCAATCGGCGCCAAATCGCGGCCGCTCGGAATGCAGGTGCGCGCGCCGCGCAGGGTGAGTATCTCTTCTTTGTCGACGCCGATACGCGGATCAACCGGGCACACGTCATCGATGCGATCGCTGCTATGGATGCCTGTTACGCAGGCGGCAGCGCACGCGTGGCAATGGATGGTTTCGTTCCGATGTGGGGACGCGTTTTGTTGCGCGGATTTTCCGGCCTTTACTTCGGTCTAAATCTTGGGGCCGGCGCATTTCTTTTCACCACCCGGCGCAATTTCGAGGCAATTGGCGGCTTCGATGAACAATATTTTGTCGGTGAAGAAGTTTATTTTAGCCTGGAACTAAGAAAACTTGGCCGGTTCAAGGTTTTGCGTGAACCCATCGTCACATCCGGCCGCAAATTGCGCATGTACCCAGCTAAACAATTTCTTCGCGAGTTCTTCGGAGTGGTCGTCGCGGGTCCTCGCGGGGCGCGTTCGCGCTCGAAACTGCGCCTGTGGTACGACGGCAAACGCGAAAACCAAGTGGCGGAACGAGGGGACGGATGCCGCAGGCCTGACTACGACGCGCGGTTGCTAAAACGGCTTCTTCGTCTAAAGTAGCCCCTTCGTTATGGCAGAGAGCAGCGAAACGTTGAGTCTCAAGGAGTTTCAGTTGCATGACAAAGATACCGGCAGCGCGGATGTGCAGGTCGCACTTCTGACCCGCCGTATCGAGCATTTGACCGAGCACCTTAAGACCTATCGGAAAGATCATTCTTCGCGCCGCGGCCTGCTTAAGATGGTCGCGCAACGCCGGAGTCTGCTCGATTATTTGAGCAAAACAAAAGCCGATCGTTATAAGAAACTGATCGACAAACTAAACCTGCGCAAATAACCAGACCGATTATTGGTCTTGTTTCCAACCGTTTGAACTGCTCGAAGCCAGAATTAAATTAAGAACAGACAATCAGCAGTCCAGGCCGCAGTAATCACCTTGGATTTTAGGTTTTAGTTTCGCGCTCCGCGCTACGGGGCAACGGGTTTAAAACCTACAGTCAGGGTGACCGGCCTGGAACCTGCGCATCCAGGAAAAGTACAATGCAACAAAAGGTCACGGCCCAAATTGGGGCCAATCAAATCTCTATCGAAACCGGCAAAATCGCCAGACTCGCCGACGGTGCGGTCATCGTCTCGTGCGGCGACACCATGGTGCTGGCTAGCGCCGTCTCGGCCACAACCATCAAAGAAGGCCAGGATTATTTCCCGCTCACAGTCGATTATCGCGAAAAGGCGGCAGCCGTGGGGAAATTTCCCGGCGGCTATTTTAAGCGTGAAGGCCGTCCTACGGAAAAAGAAACGCTCACCTCGCGCATGATCGATCGGCCTTTGCGGCCACTCTTTCCGCAGGGATATTTTTACGACACGCAAATCATCTCAATCCTGCTTAGCGCCGACGGTGAGAATGATCCCGACATTCTCGCGATGAATGGCGCATCGGCTGCGCTATCCGTCTCGGATATTCCGTTTGCCGGGCCAATTGGCGCTGTGCGTGTCGGCCGGGTGAAGGGCGAGTTCGTCGCCAACCCGACGCACACGGAGCGCGCCGAGAGCGATCTCGATCTTGTTTACGTAGGCACCGAGAACGATGTGATCATGATCGAAGGCTCGGCCAGGGAAGTGCCGGAAGCCGAGTTCGTCAAAGCGCTCGAGTTCGCACACGGCCATGCGCGCGAGATGATTCGCGTTCAAAAAGAACTGGCAGCGATGGTGGGCAAATCCAAACGCGAGGCGCAGTTGCTCCAAGTGAATCAGGAACTGCTCGATATCGCTTATCGCGTTGCGGGCGACCGGATCGAAGGGGCGCTTTACACGGAAGGCAAGACGGCGCGCGCTAAAGCGATCGATGCATTGCGCGAGGAAGTGAAGACGGCGATCCTGGAAAAACATCCCGAGGCTGACTCCTTCTCGATCTCACAGGCATTCGATTACGTCCAAAAAAAGGCGTTTCGCGTCAGCATTCTGGAAAAACAGAAACGCGTCGATGGCCGCAGTTACCAGGATTTACGGCCGATCAGCTGCGAAGTGAGCGTCCTGCCGCGCGCGCATGGTTCGGCCATTTTCCAGCGCGGCGAAACCCAAGCAGTTGCGCTGGCTACACTCGCTCCAATCGAGGAAGCGCAGATGATTGATGCTTACGGCGGGGGCGAACAATCGAAGCGGTTCATTCTGCATTACAACTTTCCGCCATTTAGCGTAGGCGAAACAGGCCGGACGGGCGGCCCTGGACGGCGCGAGATTGGCCACGGCGCGCTGGCGGAGCGCTCGCTGGAACCAATTGTGCCGAGCGAGAACGATTTTCGTTACGCCATCCGCATTTCGAGCGAGATCATGGAATCAAACGGATCAACATCCATGGCAAGCGTATGCGCGGGTATGCTGGCCCTCATGGACGCGGGCGTGCCAGTGAAAACGCCAGTGGCCGGAATCTCCGTCGGGCTGGTGACTGAGCATGGCGAGGACCAACAGATGAAACGCTACGAATTGCTCACCGACATCATCGGCTCCGAAGATCACTTTGGCGACATGGATTTCAAGCTCTGCGGAACCGACGCAGGCGTCACCGGTTTTCAGCTCGATCTAAAGCTCCCCGGCATTAGTCACAAAATCATGGCGGAAGCAATCGAACGCGCGAAAGAAGCGCGCACGAAAATTCTCGACATCATGCGCAGCGCGCTGGACAAGCCGCGACCGGAGTTATCGAAATACGCGCCCCGAATCGAGACGATAAAAATCAATCCCGAGAAGATCGGCGCGCTCATCGGCCCCGGCGGAAAGACTATCAAGGGGATCGTCGCGGAGACTGGTGCTGAGATTAACATCGAGGATGATGGTTCAGTGCACATCTACGCGACCAGCGGCGAAAGCATGGCGCGCGCGAAGGAAATCATCGCTGGCATGGCACGCGAAATTGAAATCGGCCAGACCTATCAGGGGCGCGTGGTTTCCACAAAGGAGTTCGGCGCGTTTGTCGAGGTTTTGCCAGGCAAGGATGGGCTGGTGCACATTTCCGAGCTGGCAGATTTTCGCGTGAAACGGACCGAAGACGTCGCCAAAGTGGGCGACATCATCTGGGTCAAGTGCATCGGCATCGACGACAAAGGCCGCGTAAAACTTTCGCGCAAAGCAGCGCTGAAAGAACGCGCCGAGGCCGAAACGGGCCAGCCCGCTCCGGCGGAAAAAACTGAACGCTGATTGGAAGTGTAGGGCTGTAGCGCCCGCTGTCCTCAGCTGACATCGCGGCGCACCGGAACCTGCTGCGTAGAGGACTCCGAAAGGGTTCGCGAGCAGGCAGCCCACTCTACAGCATCTGGCGATTTCCCGGGAGTTGAGACAACGTCAGCTACGGGTGAAGTTGAAAGACGAAGCAGCGACCATGATTACACTCACTCGGCTTTCTTACGGTGTGCTCGCCGCCACAATTATTTTGGCGGGTCTGCTGCATCTTGGAGTACCGCTGTTGGTCGTTTTGTTCTCCTATTTTGCATTACAGCAGCTCTATTTCCTGACGAAAAGAAAGTGGCTCGCTTTGATCTTGTTTGGCATCGTTGTGGCGGGGATTGGCACGGCAGCGGTGTTCTTTACTCGCGCTGCCATTCTCGCGCTGCCGGATGTGGCAGACACGTCCCTTCCCTCGGCCAGCGCCTGGGCGCAGAAGCGCCAGATCGAGCTACCTTTTAATGATTTTGAAAGTCTTCGACAGGCCGTGATCGACGCGCTTGGCCAGGAAGCGCATTACCTGCGAAACCTCGCTAATTTTGCCAAAAGCACCACGGCGATACTGTTTTTCAGCATAATCGGAATTATCGCAGCCGGGAGCCTCTTTTTCAAAACAGGCCTCGACCCGCACCGGGGCACGCATCGGGTGAAGAATAATCTTTACTCCATTTGCTGCGATGAAGTCTCGACGCGATTCCGCGATTTCTACCGCAGCTTCGCGACGGTCATGGGAGCGCAGATCACGATCTCGCTCATCAATACGGTGTTGACGGCGATTTTCCTTCTCGCAGTGCGTCTGCCGCACGCGCCGCTGCTCACTGCAGTCACGTTTCTTTGCGGCCTTGTGCCAATCGTCGGCAACCTCGTAAGCAATACGGTCATTGTGTTCGTCGCTTTGACACTGTCGCTGAGACTGGCGGTTTCCGCGCTGCTCTTTCTAGTTCTGATCCATAAGCTGGAATATTTTCTAAACAGCAAAATCATCGGCGACCGGATACGCAATCCCATTTGGTTGACATTGGTCGCCCTGATCATTGGCGAACGACTCATGGGTATCCCCGGCCTGATCCTCGCGCCGGTGGTGTTGAATTATTTGCGCGTGGAAATGCTGACCGTGGAAGTGCCGCCGCCGGCGGCGGAAGCTCCAAATGCCGACATCCAAGCTCCAAAGAAACTCGAAACTTCGAAGCTTGGAGCTTGATGGTTCACTCGATGTTGGGTGTTGGAGTTTGAAGCTTTTAAATCATGAAAGCCGGTTTTCTTGAAAAACTTATCGAGCGACTCGGCCGCATCGGGCCGGAAGAGGTGCAGAATTATTTTCTGCGCCTGGCCCAGGAGAAAGGTTTCCTGGAAACGGTTTTCAATGCCATCCAGGAAGGCATCATTGTGACCGATTCCAAAGGCCGGATCACGTATTTGAACGATGCAGCTGGCGGATTGTTTGGGCTGGAGGGAGGCGATGTAATCGGCAAGCGGCTCGACGAACGTATCCGAGGTCTCGATTGGGAATCGCTCACTAAAAGCAGCGGACCAGTCAGTCATGACATGGAAATTTTTTATCCGCAAAACCGCTTCATCAATTTTTACATCGTGCCGCTGATGATAGAACATCGCGAGGCAGGCGCTGTAGCCACGCCCCAGCGAGGCGTCGAAGAGCAGACGGGGCACAGGCCCGTGGCTACAGGACCAGCAGCGGAGGTTGGCCACGTCATGATCCTGCGCGATATCACCGAGAGCCGACGCACCACCCAGCACACGATTGAGTCGGAACGACTGAATGCGCTGACGTTGCTGGCAGCAGGCGTAGCGCACGAGATCGGCAATCCACTGAACTCGCTGCACATTCACTTGCAATTGATGGAGCGCAGCGTGCAGAACCTCGACGACGGAGCAACGGCGGAGCTCCAACAATCGATTGATGTCGCCCGCTCCGAAGTCAACCGGCTGGACTCTATCGTCACCCAATTCTTACGGGCAATCCGGCCATCGCGTCCGCAGCTTCGTCTGGAGAACGTCAACACAATTGTTGAAGAAGCAGTGCGCTTTTTCACGCCTGAAATTCAGGGCCGCGACATTGTTGTCGAACAAGAACTGCGCTCGGACCTGCCTTTGCTTCAGCTTGATCGTGATCAGATGAAGCAGGCGTTTTACAACGTGATCAAAAACAGTCTCGAAGCCATGCAACGCCATGGGACTTTGCGCATTGGCACCGATCTGGACGATACGCACGTCTTCGTCAGGTTTGTGGATACCGGCAGCGGTATGTCGGCGGCAAACTTGAGTCGCGTTTTTGAGCCTTATTTTACAACCAAGCCGGCGGGCACCGGTCTTGGATTGTTAATTGTGCGTCGCATTGTGCGCGAGCACGGCGGCGAACTCTCCATTGAGAGTAGCCAGGGCAAAGGTCTCACTTTGACGATTCGATTGCCATACATCGACAAGCGCATTCGTATGCTCGAAGCGGGCGAGGCCAGAGACCAGAGATATGAAGTCAGAAGTCAGTGATCGCTGCCAAATGCTCTTTTTAACCAGCCTTCAAACTGACGAAAGAAGAGAATGAGATAGGCTCCCGGCGATTGCTTGAAAAGTTCGATGATGCGTGGACTCAGATCCTGCCCGGGGTCATCAATTGTTCCGAACAGACGCACATTGGTCCATAGATAGCCGTCCTGCTTGCGGCTAAAGACTTCTTCAGGATTCGGCAGCCAATCGAGATATTCACGGGTAAGCCCAAGTCTGATCGTGCCGCGCAAACGACGCTGCTCGATCGACATTTCTCCCTCGATCCGGAATTTTCCTCTCTCTTCGATAGCGATGTTATTGATCTCGATCTTCGGATAGTTCCAACCAAAGCTGAGCGAACAATCATTTAACTCCAAATGTTCGAATGATTTCTTCTGCGCAAGCTCTGCGAGCTTTTCCAGAAGGGGAAGGTTGTCGATTCGCCCGTTGCTGACGCGCAACGAACCTTCGCCGGAAGAGCTTTCCAGCTTCGGATCCTGTCCGGCCCAGTGAAGATCGCCGGAAGCGCTGCCGGCCAGATGCTGTTTCCAGTCAGCTGGTAGCCACGAGCGAATTGGGACCTGATTGAAGTTCGCTCTCAAATCGACGTTCTTATCTTTGCCCATACCAGCGTTTGCCTGGGCGTGAATGCTTTCGGCGCTGCCCACATCTGATGCCAGATCGATATCGTAAATCGTCAGGAGCGTTTTGGTGATAAGAAGATGCGCGCGGCGCAGATCCAGATCGGGAAGCAAAGCCAACTTCAGTCTGCCGCTGGTGGCAACGTATTCAAAATCAGGCCCGTGAGGCGTGATGAGCAGCTGTGTGCCGAAAAATCCGGCCCGCTCGCCGCGAAATTGCCAGGTTATATTGGCCTGCTCCGATTCAATTTTCTTCAGGTAAACTCTGTTCGGCAAGAAAATGGAAAACCACGGCTTGGGTGCCACGGCTTCAGGATTCGCTTTGTAAATCTGAATCTCGACGTCGCCGGATTGCACGCGCACATCGGTGAACCTCCATTGCCGCACAAAGACGCCCAGCGGATCAAACGTTGCCGTGATGCCGCGACCGTCGAGTGACTTCATGGCTTTCTCTCCATTCCGCGCTTCAAAACTTTCGCTTTGCGCTGTGAATGCGCTGGTGCGTCGGATCGGCGAGTAGCGGCTCCGAGGGAAATGCAAGCCTTTCGCCGTCTCATCTTCCATGGCTTTACGAAACGACTCGCCCTCGACGTAGCGCGTGACTAATGGGCTGTAAAAAACGGCCACGCCACACACGGCGGCGAAAAGGATAGAGATGGCGAGTGCCGCAGCGCAGATCAGTAGTCTTCTTCGCAAACTGAGGGCGAACCTAATGATGAATGACGAATGACGAAATCCGAATCAATGACGAATGAAGCTTATCTTTCCGACATTCCTTCGTCATTCGTGCTTCGTCATTTCTTTGTCATTCCAAATTGCGCAAAGAGAAAAGCGTAAACGTCGGCCAATAGTTCGACCTGCACGTCGCCGCAGCCGGGGTCACCGATCCAAGCTACAGCTGACGCACGGCATACCTCGGATCTTTTACCTGCTTACGGACGGCTGCGAAGAGCCTGCTTATTCCCGTCAGGCTCACATGATTTGCGATGAACGATGGAAGGAAGCCGCCGCTGTCAGTGTAAATGGAATAAGTCGCGCGAGTCCTGGTTATGCCCTCCGGCTCAAGCAGCCATTTGCCTTCGCAAACTTTTACCCGCACTACGCCTTTCGTTTCTGGCGGGCCGAGGTCGTTCGCCGGCGACCATTGGCTCATAAAGACGAGACCATCAGAGGCAGGCCATGACCTCTTCCAGACTCGCAATGTGTAATCACGATCGGCGCAAACTTTCGGCGAGAGCCGCTGATAACCAATGATTGAATCGCCATCCCGTTTGATCAGGCGGCACTCAGTCATGAAAGGCATGAACTTTGGATAATTCTGGAAGTCATCGATCACTGCACAAACGGCGTACGTGGGGGCGTCAATCGGGCCGACAGCTTTAAACTCCTTGAGCGGCGAACCCGGACGCGCGCGGCTGTAGATCGCGACATTGTTTTCCCGAACGGCAGCCGGTTTCCACCCCTCGTCGCTTAAGTCCACCGCAGCGAACACCGTTGGTGAACCGGCAAAAAAGATCGAAATCAGACCGCGAAAAATTCGCTGGTGCACCGCGCGATGATACATGATCTCGTCTGGATGGCTACGTCTCTTTCAGCGTCGTTCGTACGTGCACACTTCGAGACGGGCCTCGACGCTTGAATGACGAAATCCGAATGACGTGCTTCGTCATTGCATTGCACACTTGATAGTGAACAAAAATCCAGCATCTAGCATGTATGAGCCAGCGCTACTCATGAATCTACAGCCAACTATCCTCATTGTGGATGACGAAAAACATACCCGCGACGGCCTGCGCCGTTTGCTTGAGAACGATTACGATGTGTATGTCGCCGCCGATGTTGCAGGTGCGACAGACGTACTCGACCGCGAGCAAGTTGATGTGCTTCTCACCGATCTGCGCCTCGGCAACGAAGATGGAATGAGCTTGATCGATCGCGCCTTGAAAATGCCGCGTCCCCCGACCTGCATCATGATGACAGCCTACGGCTCGGTCGATGTCGCAGTCGAGGCAATGAAACGCGGCGCGTACGATTTTGTGACCAAGCCGCTAAATCTCGACAAGGTAGAAATGCTCATCGCGCGCGCGGTGCGAGGCCGCAAACTCGAACAGGAAAATCGCGCGCTCCGGCAGCAGGTGGACGAACGCTATGGCCTCGAAAACATTTGGGGCGACTCGGCAGCCTTGCATGAAGTGCTCGACACGATCCGGCAGGTCGCGCCCTCTTCGGCCAACGTGCTTATCGAAGGCGAGAGCGGCACTGGCAAGGAATTGGCTGCGCACGCCATTCATAACTTGAGCCGCCGCAACAAGGCGAAATTTGTGGCGGTGCACTGCGCAGCGCTTTCGCCACAACTTCTCGAGAGCGAGTTATTCGGGCACGAGAAAGGCGCGTTCACCGGCGCCCATGAACGGCGCATCGGCCGGTTCGAGCAGGCGAACGGCGGCACGATTTTCCTGGATGAAGTGGCGGAGATCGACCCGAGCACTCAGGTTAAATTGCTTCGCGTCATGAGCGAGGCTCGCGCGTTCGAGCGAGTGGGCGGCAATCAAACGCTGCGCGCAGATGTGCGGCTGATCGCGGCCACGAACAAAAATCTCGAACAACTCGTGCGCGAAGGAAAATTCCGCGACGATCTCTTCTTCCGGCTGAACGTGGTGCGCATCACGATGCCGCCGTTGCGTGAACGAAAAGAAGATATCCCGATTCTGGTCCGCGGATTTCTTCGCCACTTCTGCAAGGAAAATAACAAGCCGGTTCTCGAACTGGCGCCGGATGCGATGGATGCGCTACTGACTTACGATTGGCCGGGCAACGTTCGCGAGCTGCGCACCGCCATCGAACATGGCGTCGTCATGGCAACCGGACCGGAAATTACATTGCGAGATCTGCCGATGGCCGTGCGCCGAGCGGCTAGTCCCGCAGTTGCGGGATTGCCCGCCGGCATTTCGGCCACTGAGGCGTTCGGGGAGAAAACGAGCCCCCTCGACCTGCACGAGACGGAAAAGAAATTGATCGCTCAAGCGCTTGCGGCGACAAACGGCAACGTGACCGCCGCGGCCAAAAAGCTCGGCATCAGCCGCCGAACGCTTCACCGAAAAATCAACGAAATGAATGTGGCCAAAACGCTTTCCGATCGCCTAGGACGAGAGCCGCGCGCGCTCCCCGAACCGATCTCAAACAAAGAGCCGCCACGCGGTGAAGCGTGACGGCTCATTGCGAAATATAGGTAAGGGTGACCTTTCTTCTTTTTCCCGATGGTTGACCCCGGTTATGGCTGGATGGCGACGAATTCCGCATTACTAACCCCGCTGGCGAAAACGCTGACCAACCCAGTGGGAGTAATTTTCAAAACCATGGCCCGACTTGGGTCATGGCCGGCGGCTAAGCCAAGGTCTGCGACAAAGAGGTTGCCGAGCGCGTCGAAAGCTAAACCGCGAAGGTCACCGTCGCCTAATCCGGAAGCAAAAGTGGTCTGTATCCCACTGGGAGTA
>QHNK01000082.1 GCA_003218415.1 Verrucomicrobiota bacterium
CCAAGCACTGCGTTCACTGCCGGCGCGAGCCCGAGTATATTGCGCGGCGCGAGGAAAACTTCGATGAACTCCTTCGTGTACCATGCGTTCACAAACCGAAGATAAATATCCATCGCTCGGTTAACTGCGCGTTCATAACCCGCGAAAAGGCGCCGCGCCTTTCGTGGATGATCAAGAACTTCGTTTAGTACGTCCGCGCACAGTTCGCCGCTGAAAACGGCGAGGAAAACGCCACTGCTAAAAATTGGATCGATAAAACCGGCAGCATCGCCTGCAAGCAACCACCGGTCGCCATGCAATCGCGCGCTGCGATAGGAAAAATCCGCTTCCACATAAACTTGCGAGACGCGCCGCGCGTCTGTCATCCGTTTTGCGATAATTGGCTGTTCTGACAGCGCTTGTTCGAGAAAGTCTTCAGCGCGGAGCTTGGAGTTGCGAAAAGCTTCACTATCGAGAACCACTCCGACGCTGGTGCGCTCGGCGCTGAGTGGAATTAACCAGAACCAGCGATCGATGGCACGGATCAAAACTGTCAGCGTGCCGTCGATTCCCTCTGCGCGCCAGACACCGTCGTAGTGCGCAAAGATCGACAATTTCTGAAGATGATCGTAGGTCTTTTTGATTTTGAATTTCCTGCCCAGAACCGAGGTGCGGCCGCTGGCGTCGATGACGTAACGCGCCCGGATCGAATGAAACGAACCGTTGCATTTGATCCCCAACTCGACTTCGTCGTTTGAGAACTCGACCTGGTCCACCGAAGTCTCCTCGTGGACTTCCGCTCCGCATTCGACGGCATGATCCAATAGCACTTTATCGAAATCACCGCGTGTGACTTGATAAGCGTGATCGGTTTGCGAGCGATAGCCGTCCTTGAAATAAAACTTGGTTCCACTTTCAGAGCACGCGCCGACGATTTCGCCACCGAATTTTTTCATGAATCCGGCGCGCGAAAATTTTTCGTGCAGACCGAGCCGGGTAAACGCCTTCATACTGAACGGCAGTAACGATTCGCCGATATGAAAGCGCGGAAACTTTTCGCGTTCGAAGACGATGACGCGCCGGCCGGCGAGTGCGAGCAGCGCCGCAGCAGTGCTGCCGGCCGGTCCTCCTCCGATGATCGCGACATCGTACATGGCAACACTCATCGTGTTTGATGTTAGCAAACTTTTGAGCTTTGGGTAGGGACGCCGCGCTGCTGCGTCCGGTCGGCGCAGCGCGCCGACCCTGCCGATTTGTGCTAACGTGTGCACCGGAAAGTGAAACTGATCGATCGATTTGTTAGCCGCGAGCTACTGGTCAACGTGGCGTTTGCAATCGTAGTGCTGAGCCTGGTTCTCGTCGTCGGAAACATTTTCCGAAAACTACTTCCGCTGCTGGTGAATCACGATGTTCCGGTGGAATACCTGATCACGTTCATCGCCTACGTAATGCCGTTCTCACTCATTTTCACAATTCCCTGGGGATTGTTGACCGCGATCTTGCTCGTGTTCGGACGGCTCTCGGCGGACAACGAACTGATCGCGCTGCGCTCGAATGGTGTGAGTATTTCGCGCATCTGCATTCCGCTGGGCGTGATCGCGGTCGGCTGCACGGCGCTGTGTCTCTGGCTCAACGTGCAGGTTGCGCCGGCGGCGCAGGAAAAGTTGCGGAGCACCATTTTCGATCTAGCCACGCGAAATCCAATGGCGCTCTTTGGAAGCGATCAGGTGATCGACCAATTTCCCGGGCGCAAGATTTACGTTGGCAAGAAAGAGGGCAACAAGCTCGAGAACATTACTGTGTTCGAGTTGAACCAGAATTCGCTGCCGGTAAAGGTGACTTTCGCACGGACGGGGATGCTCGAAGCTGATTTGGCCAACAAACAGATCCTCATGCACCTGTATCAGGCGCGTTACCAGGAGCGCGACTCGAAAGACCCGTCGAACCTGCGCAAGATTCGAGATGGAATTAACATGGTGGAAGGCACATTGCCCATCAGCCTTGACGAGCTCTACGAGAAAGAAAAAAAACGGCCAAGCCGGTCCGCATTGTCGATCGAACAATTGCTTGACCAATTAAAAAGCGAGAACCAGCGGGAACGCAGCGCCAGCCGCACCGAAATCAACAAACGCTTTTCATTTCCATTCGCGTGTGTGGCCTTCGCAATAATCGGGGTGCCGCTTGGTGTCACGGCGCATCGCCGCGAGACTTCAATTGGGTTCGCCATGGGTTTGATTGTTGCCACCACCTATTTTCTCTTTGTCATCATTGGCGATACGTTGCGCGGCAACCCGCAAGTGCATCCAGAGCTGCTTGTCTGGTTTCCCAATGTTCTCTTTATCGTACTGGGCGCGTTTTTATTTCGGCGATTGGCCCGGCAATAGATCACCTCTCGTCCTCCACTGACTTGGGGTTGCCGATTTGCGTCACGGTGAGAGCGCAAAGCGTACCTGCGCTTTGACAACGCTCGACCAGACTCCGAAGAATGCGGCGGTTTATGGGGTGAATATACTGACTACCGTGTGCACGGCTCTTCTTGTGCCCTTCACGGTGCTATGCGCCACATTCTTGGCCGTAATCGCAGTGTCCTTCGCCACGTGTCGCGCGGTGCGAACAGGCCCCGCCTCAACGCTGCCAGCGCAAACGGCGAACGCGAGAATGACTGAAAACAACGCTTTCATGGTACTTAAGTTTCGTAACGGAGGCGTCGGGTGCGCTTATGCGATTCTTGTAAATAGCCGTATGAAAACCGGCAAAGCATTGCCGCACTCGGAAAGAATGGCTCCAGCGGTAGGATTCGAACCTACGACCAATCGGTTAACAGCCGACCGCTCTACCACTGAGCTACGCTGGATCGCTGGATTAGCTCGCGGGTTTATATCTTGCCCTGCGATTCTGCCGAATCAACTCTCGATCGGTTAATCCCGACTGCGTCGGGACTCTACCACTGAGCTACGCTGGATCGCTTTTGGTGAGTGCGGAGCATACTCTTGTGTCGCCATTCGTGCAGGGCAAGCGCTGCTTTGGGGACAAAAGAAAACTGCTCGCGCAGCATTTGTCCGAAAAAATTGGTTGCGGGGGCTGGATTTGAACCAGCGACCTTCAGGTTATGAGCCTGACGAGCTACCAGGCTGCTCCACCCCGCACGCTTAAAGTAGTTCGTCACCAATCCTGCGCAAATCGAAAAATTCACACCAGGCGGATGAATCGCGTTTGCTTTCGTCCCCACGGCGACTTCGTTGACGTGTGAACGGAAAAATTCTTGTCGGCACGGCGAGCTGGTCGGACCCCGGTTTTGTCGAGCGTTGGTATCCGAAGAAGATGCCGGCAGGCGAGCGGCTCCGTTGGTACGCGCAGCATTTCGAATTGGTCGAGGTGAACTCGACGTTTTATTCCGTGCCTGAAACGCGCATGGTCGAGCGCTGGTGTGCAGCGACGCCGGGTGATTTCACCTTCGACGTAAAGTTGCACCAACTGTTTTCGTTTCACTCAACGCCGGCAAAGCTGTTGCCGCCGGATTTACAAAGGCGCGCAGAGACGGACCAGAAAGGAAATGTGAGATCGACGCCGGATTTGCAGGAAGCGTTGCTCAAAACTTTCGTAGGCTCAATGTCGATCCTGCGCAACGCTGGAAAACTGGGCGTCTTACTCTTGCAACTTTCTCCGGCGTTTTCTCCGCGGAAGCACCAGTTGAGCGAACTCGAGCCGTTGATCGAGACGCTGAGCGGCTACGACGTTGCGATTGAGTTTCGAAATCGCAACTGGGCAGTCGGCGATCTATTGGACTCGACAATTGATTTCGTGCGAAAGCATCGCGCGATTTTCGTGAACGTGGACGCGCCTGCATCGGATCATTTCACCGTGATGCCGTCGGACGTGGACGAAGTGACGGATCCG
>QHNK01000094.1 GCA_003218415.1 Verrucomicrobiota bacterium
TGGAGTTTGCTCAAACAAGGAATTCATCTGCTGCACGCGCGTCCGAAGCAAGTGAAGGAAGCGCCTTGTCAGGAAATTGTGCACCGGATCGGCAACGAAGGTGACTTTTCATTGCGCGATCTGCCCATTCTCAAGTGTTGGCCGAAGGATGGTGGGCGCTTCATTACATTGGCAAACGTGCATACCCGTGATCCGGAGACAGGTGCGCGAAACGTGGGCATTTACCGGATGCAAGTTTACGACGAGCACACAACGGGGATGCACTGGCAACTTCACAAGGTTGGGGCGCGCCACGGCCGGCGCTATTACGAGCGCGGTGAGCGCATGCCAGTGGCAGTTACGCTGGGCGGTGATCCCGTTTATACGTTCGCGGCAACTGCGCCGCTGCCGGACGGTTTGGATGAACTGTTCTTCGCTGGGTTTTTGCGAAAGAAATCAATCGAGCTTGTTCGCTGCAAAACGATCGATCTCGATGTGCCGGCAGACGTCGATTTTGTTCTGGAAGGCTATGTGCAGCCCGGTGAGATGCGCCCCGAAGGTCCCTTTGGAGATCACACCGGCTTCTATACCGCCGTCGAGGATTATCCAGTTTTTCATGTGACCGCCATTACCCATCGGCGCGACGCAGTTTATCCGACGACGATCGTAGGCAGGCCGCCCATGGAAGACTATTACATCGGCGACGCCTGTGTGCGCATTTTGCTGCCTGTGTTCAAGATGAACTTTCCAGAAATTGCGGACATGACGCTGCCGCCGGAAGGCGTTTTTCATAACCTGGTGTTCGTCAGCATTCGAAAGCAATATCCGTATCAGGCGTTCAAGGTGATGCACGGTCTCTGGGGCATGGGTCAGATGATGTTCAGCAAATACATCGTGGCAGTGGACGAGGATTGCGATGTGCACAACACGAGCGAAGTGCTTTTCCGGTTGTGCGCGAACACCGATCCTGCGCGCGACACGACCGTAATCAAGAATCCAAGCGACTCGCTCGACCACGCGCCCAGCGATCAAAACATCGGCTCCCACATGGGCTTCGACGCGACGCGCAAGTTGCCGGGTGAAAACTATCACCGCCCATGGCCGGAGCTTTTGAAGATGACCGAGGAGGCGAAGGCGCTCGTCGACAAATTGCAGAAGAAGGCGAGTTGACTTCACGCGGAGATCAACCGCGCCGTTGTAGCGGCGGTCTGTGACCGCCGATGCCATGAGGAAAAAGCGAATTCGGCGCTCACAGAGCGCCGCTACAGCCTTATTCGTTACGGTTTGCGGAAAAGCCGGCCGGTATCAACGTCGCGAGTAAGACCACCGGGCGGTACCCCACGAAGATCATAAACGCGACCTGTGTAGGGGCTGTAATAAAGACCGGGCGTTCCGGCCCAACGCGCATACGGATAACCGCCCGGAGGCGGCGGACCATAACGCGCAGCTTGATCCTGCTGGATGGCTGCACCGGTCAACGCGCCGGCCGCGGCTCCTGCCGCTGCGCCAATCGACGCGGCTCGGACGTTACCAGTCGCCGCGCCGCCGATGATCGCGCCGGTGGCTGCGCCCCATGCTGCGCCCTGGCCGACCGGAGTATCACATGAACTGAGGATCAAAGCGCTTATCGGAACAACCCAAATACCAATGAAAAGATCTTTTGTCATAAGTTTACGCTCGTTGACGGATTGAACTGCGCAACCTCGAGAATGTTGCAGGTCAGGCTTAAAAAGACTTCAATAGCTGCGTCGCGATCCGGCCAGCTTTCTCCAACCCCGTAAGGCGATACTCCTTTTCGAAAACGCGAAACTTGTCCAGCTCCATTCTGCTAAGCAGGCCGCGATAAATTGAACCCATGATTTCGGCAGGCACCATCGTCCAGCGATCCTCGGATGGGAGCGCCCCAGCTGCGCGCGAGAAAAACTCTCGCGCACGCGCGGCTTCGAATTTCATCAGGCGAACGAACCGCTCGTTATAGTTTCGATTTCGCAGCTCGACCTCGGAATAGTCGCAACGTGCCAGATCCTCCTGCGGCAGATAAACTCGGCCAGCCTGCAAATCTTTGCCGACATCACGAATGATATTCGTCATTTGCAAGGCGAGCCCAAGCTCGAGCGCATATTCTTTGCAGCGTGGGTTGCGATATCCAAAAATCTCAATGCTCACCAGACCTACCGCGCTGGCGACCCGGTAGCAATAAACGCGCAGATCCTGGAACGTGGCATATTGGAAGATGCTCAAGTCCATCTCTACGCCGGCGATGATTTCCTCCAGCATCTCAGGTGAGAGCGAGTATTTATTCATTAAACTTCTCACGTCGCGAGCAAGCGGCGGCTCGTCTTGAGCTGCTGCGCGCAGCATTGCACGCCAAGCCGCTAAGTGCTTTTGCTTCTCGGCGACGCTGAGCTCCGAAGAATCGGCAATGTCGTCGATCACGCGGCAGAATGCGTAGAAAACAGTCATGTCGCGTTTGCGCTCGCGCCCTAATGAAATGAATGCCAGGGCAAGATTCGATTCGCTCTCGCGCGTAATGGTCGCCGCGTTCACGTTCGCTTTCTTGCAGGCTGGTTTCTTAATATTGGATCCATTTCTCCTGGTTTACGCGGCGAGTTTCGCATTGGCGAAATAAACAGACCCACGAGGCCAAAAGCCAGCCGGTGACGATTCCACGGAGAAAAGCGAAACTGAATTTCCAGAGGAAAAGTGCGCCCAACCGATCAGCAATTGCGCTGCGTATGATGGCGTCGCAGATCATGATCCCTAAAAAATGCACTCCGCAAATGATCAAAAACCACCCGAGACGGCCTCCATTTTGGCGGACGAACTGGGCGTGGGCGCGCATCGCTGCGATCAACGTTTCATTATGGAGCGCCAGCGAGATTTGAACCGAACAAAAGGCAATGATCAAACCGCTCATCAGCACCCGCGCAATGGGCAGGTAATCGAGCACGCCGGGAATATTCGTAAAGTACGCGAGGACAAGCGGTAAGCGGACGATCAACGTGCTTACTGCAACGACAATGCCGGCCCATTCCAAAACATAGCTGAAACGCCGCATGGCGAAGCGGAAGAGTTCTCCCTCTTCAAAGCTAACGCCTTTTATCCACGCCAGACAGACTGTGATGAGATACACTTGGATATAAACTCCCAGGAGATATTCGAAAATAAATGCGCTCGCATCCACTGTAGCCGAGATGCGCAGCAGCCCGGCAGCCGGGACCAGACCGCTCCACTCCGGTAATCGCCAGAACACGATCGGCTTCAAAAGCGACGCCAGTGCGCTCAGCAACAAAATCAAATAAATGAGATAACCTCCGAACCGGTACCGCTTCCACAATGCTCGGAGTAACGCGCTGTGTAGCCCGCGCCAGTTTAGCAGCATGAACACCGCAGCTACGGCCGAGAGCGGATAGGTGGTAGTAGCGCTATCGAAAATTCCTGCGACCCCTTCCAGCGCAGGCAACGGCGTTTCCCTCCATACCTCTGTAAATCGCGGCCAATACCAATGGGGTAATGAGATGATCTGGCTCGGATCGAGGTCGGCCCAGTTTCGAATTGGAGTAAAGGTAGCAAACTGGAAGACGAAATAGCCGAACCCCAGCAACGCGAAGGTGATCCATATGCGTTTATAGCGCCCGATGCAACGAAACCCGTCCCCCAGCGCCCGCCGCACCGGATTAAAAAGCATCACAAGCGCGTATCCACCGCAGAGCCCCAGCACGGGATAGACACGCGCGAGACTGGACAGCATGCGGCAGAAATTTCGCCTAGCGAATCAGCCCCCAGTGCTGATTAAACGGCCAATAAACAAACAATCCGCGCCCAACCAGGTTTGCGTCAGGCACAGTTCCCCAATAGCGGCTGTCATAGCTGTTGTAGCTGTTATCGCCAAGGGCAAAGTAGCCGTCCTGCGGCACCGTGAACGAACGATCTGGTTGCGACAGATATTCGCGGCCCAGGGCGTATCCTCGATAAGGAGGTGTCGCCGACATTACCCGAGCGAAACCATAGCCCTCCGCTTTCTTGCCATTCACATACAGAAATGGCGGGTCAATTCGGAGCCGATCACCCGGCACACCGGCCAACCGCTTAATATAAAATGGCGACCCTGCCTCCGGGTCTTCCCGAATCCCTGGAATATGATTCGTCCTAAAGACAAAAACATCGCCGCGATGAGGCTTAACAAAGTTGTAGCTACATTTATCCACAAAGACCTGGTCGCCCGTGTCGATTGCGCCTCTGGCGATGATCTCGCCGCGGTGACAAATGCGACCCGGGTAAACGTTGAAATCATGACTGAGCGTCTCGGGCGAAGCATACACTAGAAAGTTTTGCCGCTGGCAGATCAGTCGCGAAAAAGTAAAGAAGAAGAACATCTTTTTCGGAGCGATTTCAAAAACTTGATCATCCTCACGCGAGACCACGTTGATGTAATTGCGACCCAGAACAATGAACTCGCCGATTTGTCGCAGAATATTCGGCGCGGGGTCTGTGCTGGGATGACCAATGATCCCGTTTAACGTCGGTTGCATGGAGCCGGTGGGAATTTTAAACGGCTGCAGGAAATAGGAGCGAATGCCTACCGCCACAACAATGGCCACCAAAATCACCTCGCAATTCTCTCGCCAGTGCGACTCCCAAGTCACCGGCGTCACCCTATGTAGCGTCTTATCAAGCGTGTCGGCCGTGCTGTGAATTCTCTCGCGCTCTTTCTGACGTAACGCGTCGCGGAGGCTCTTCATTCCCGCAACGATTTCTTCCCGATCCGAGCCACTGAGCAGATCGTCCTTGTAGCGGAGGTACTTGCGGGCATGCCGCAGGAGTAGCCGGCTATGTTTAATGTGGCGACGCGTAAACATGTCGATGCTGGATACTAGATGCTTAATGCTGGAACTTGGCGCTTCGGTGTCATTGTGTTTTGAGCACCTCAATGAATGCTTCCTGTGGGATATTGATCTTCCCGATGCTTTTCATCCGCTTTTTTCCTTCCTTCTGTTTCTCCAATAATTTCCGTTTGCGGGTGATATCGCCTCCGTAGCATTTCGCGGTCACGTTTTTTCGTAACGCCGAAACACTCTCGCGTGCAATAATTTTCCCGCCAATAGCTGCCTGAATCGCCACCTGGTACAGCTGCCGCGGGATGACTTCCTTAAGTTTTGCAGCGAGCTGGCGTCCCCGCGCCTCGGCACGATCTTTGTGCACGATTGTCGAAAACGCATCGACCGGCTCGCCATTCACGAGCAGGTCCAGCTTCACCAATTTCGCCGGCCGGTACCCGGCATGCTCGTAATCCATCGAACCGTAACCGCGGGTAATGCTTTTAATCTTGTCATTGAAATCGACGAGAATTTCGTTGAGCGGCAGTTCGCAATGCAACATAACCCGGCGCGTATCGAGCGACTCAGTGCGCTCCATCTGGCCGCGCTTTTCCAGAATCAATTTCAGGATGTCGCCGATGTTTTCGTTCGGACATAGCACGTATGCCTTTACAATCGGCTCCCGAATCTCCCGGATCATGCTCAGGTTGGGCAAATGAGCGGGATTATCGATCAACAGTTTCTCTCCGCGTGTGGTCAGCACTTCATAAACCACGCTTGGACTGGTCGCGATGATGTCCATGTTGTACTCGCGCCGGAGCCGTTCCTGGATGATCTCCATGTGAAGCAGCCCCAGAAATCCGCAGCGAAAACCAAAGCCCAAGGCGACTGAGCTTTCCGGTTGATACACAAATGCGGCATCGTTTAAGCGCAGCTTCCCGATTGCGGTTTTCAAATGTTCGAAGTCGCCCGTGTTAATCGGATAAATGCCGCTGAACACCATCGGATGAATTTCCTGAAACCCGGGAAGCGGCTGGCGCGCGGGGTGACGTTGGTCGGTGATCGTGTCACCGATCTTGATGTCTGCGGTTGATTTTATGTTTGCGATGAAATACCCGACGTCACCGGGATTTAACTTTTCCTGCGGAAGCATTTTCGGCGTAAACACGCCCACCTCCTTGATCTCGTACCGCGAGTTGTTGTTCATCAACATGATCGCGTGATTCGCTTCCATCGTTCCGGAAACGACACGCACGTACCCAACCACACCGCGATAAACATCAAACACGGAATCAAACACCAGCGCGCGCAGCGTCTTATCCGCCGGCGGTTGCGGCGCCGGAACCCGCGTGACGATGGCCTCGAGAATTTCCTCGATGCCAATCCCCATTTTCGCGCTCGCTTCGATCGCTTCCTCCGCCGGGATGGCCAAGATTTCTTCCAACTGGCGCTTCACCGCAGCAACATCAGCGTTCGGCAGATCGATTTTGTTGATGATCGGAACAATTGTGAGCCCTTGTTTGTGAGCGAGATGAACGTTCGCCACGGTTTGCGCTTCCACGCCCTGCGCCGCGTCCACCACTAACAGTGCGCCCTCGCAGGCGGCGAGGCTGCGCGAAACTTCATAAGCGAAATCGACATGCCCCGGCGTGTCGAGCAGGTTCAACCCATAGCTTTGGCCAGATTTGCTTGTATAACGCATCGCCACCGGATGCGCTTTGATCGTGATCCCGCGCTCCCGCTCCAGGTCCATTGAATCAAGCAACTGGTCCTGCTTTTCCCGCTCCTGAATCGTGCCCGTCCGCTCAAGCAACCGATCTGACAACGTCGTTTTGCCGTGATCGATGTGCGCGATGATGCAGAAGTTGCGCGTGAACTCAATTGCCATGAGAGCGCCACTATGCGAGCGCGGCTGCGCTCGGTCAATTGTTCCGGCCGCACATTCGACTCATTTGTCCCATCCGACTCATTCGATTAAGATCGCCAGTATGCCAAAGCTTACTTTTTCAGATAGTGCAGATGCACAAATAGGCCCAGCACCTGTTGATATTGCCAACGGATCGCCGTTCCAGCGTCAAAGACGGGAAGATGACCCGGTTCGGAATGGAATCTTTATTGGCCTCGCAATTGTGCTGCTGGTGTTCCTCGGGAGCATGATCGCGGTGCTAATGATGCATGCACCGCCTTTGTAAGCTGTAGCGGCGGTCTATGACCGCCGGCGCCTCGCCAAATTCGCAACTTTCGATTTTGAAAATACGCAGGCCGCAAAATCACGTCACTTTACGACGGCGCTCGCAGAGGGCCGCTACAGAAATGCAATCCGCGATCCGCAATCGACAATCTGCAATTGCCAGGCGCCTTCTGCTTTTTGATATCGATGGCACGTTGATCCATTCCGGGGGCGCGGGAGTTCAAGCGCTCAAATCCGCCTTCAAAGAGCGCTTCGGTATCGCGGATGATCTGCACGACATTGAAATCGCCGGAATGACCGATTCAGGCATCGTCGTCAGCATCCTGAACAAGCATAAGATTCCCGCAACCAATGAAAACTTGAGCGCGTTTCTGGACAGTTATGTGCATTTTTTATCGCTGGAATTGCCGCGCCGTAAAGGCAAACTCCTCCCCGGCGTGCTCAAGCTGCTCGAAAAGCTCAAGTCGCGGTCACATCTGGTGCTCGCCCTTCTCACTGGAAATGTGTCCCGCGGAGCGCGACTAAAACTTGAGCACTATGGCGTCTGGCACTTCTTTGAATTTGGTGCTTTTGCCGATGATCACCGGGACCGCAACCAGCTCGGGCGTTTCGCTCGCGCCCGCGCAACAGAGAAGCATGGCCGCGAGTTCGCCGCATCGGAGATCGACGTCATTGGCGACACGCCGCGCGATATTGCCTGTGGCAAAGCGCTAGGTGCGCGCACCATTGCGGTGGCAACCGGCAGATGGAGCCGTGCTGAACTTGCGAAATATCAGCCGGATTTTTTGATTGATGATCTCTCAGATGTGGAAACCATTATCGATACACTCGGATGGTGATCCATTGACGATTGGAGGATGAAATGGGAAAAAACGCTTCCCCAACTGCACCGACGCCGCGAAGAGGCCGTTCGGACGTGTTGCCGCTCAAGGGCGAAATCGATCTGCACGTCTCCCCCTCTGTTACGGCGTCGCTCAATGCCACGATCGAGAAAAAGCCGCGACGTTTGGTGGTCGATCTTTCCGGCGTGACTTACATCGATAGCGCGGGTTTGGCGGCATTGATTGAAGCAATGCAAAAGGTGGAAGGCTACGGCGGCAAATTCCGTCTGGCTGGGTTACAGGAAACTGTGCGCTCGATTTTCGAAATCTCACGCCTCGATCAGGTATTCCAGATTTTCCCAGACGTGGACGCTGCGCTTAGGAACTGATCTGATGCAGCAACTCCACTGAGGTATTGGTCGCTAGCGCCGCTTCGTTTACGCGTTCGCGATCGCGAGGAGGAGGCGCGCGCTACCTGGAGGCAACATCCGTCAAAATCTCCAGCGTTTGCTCGACGTTCCTTGAAATATCGAACTGCGACGCACGCTCAATGTTCGCCGAGCGCGCCGCGGCGCGGCGCGACGGATCGGACCAGAAGCGAATAGCGTCACGCAAACCAACCAGATTACCAGCGTGATTGACAATTGATCCGTGGACAGCGTCTTCGATGATTTCGCTGAAGCCGTTGGAACCTGTTGTGATTACCGGTAATCCGCAGGCAAGCGCTTCCAGACAGGCATTGGAAAATGGATCGTAAATCGTAGGCAAGATGAAGATGTCCGCAGCTGCGTAAACACGCGAAATGTCTGCAACTTCGCCGAGAAACTGCACCGGCTCCTCGCGCCAAAAGCGCAGACGTTTCGTTTTGTAGAGCATCTCATTTCCCCGGCCAGCAACGAGCAATCGCATCTTTGTGTTCTTGCAGAGCGCCATCGCCTGGATTGCAAACAGCAACCCTTTGCGCTCCCAGCCCGAGCCTGCAAATAGCAGCGCAATTTGATCCGGTTTCAGTTTCAAATCTTCGCGCGATTTTTCCCGAAGCTCGGAATCGAACCGGAATTTGTCGAGCGGAACGCCATTGTGAACGATGTCGATCCTGTCCGCCGGATAGCCATAAAGATCGACGATCTCATTCTTGACCATCTGTGAAGCAACGATCACTCGCCCGGCTTTGCGGCTAGCAAGAAGCAATTGCTCCAAATGCAGTAGATCACGATGCTTGCGGTTGAGAGCCCGAGCAAACTGCTTCAGAGGAAGCTCGAATTTTCTTCTGCGCGCGAGCCAGGCACGATGGACGCCGTCGCCGGCGCGATAAACGTCGCAACTCCAGACGCGCTCAAGGCTCAACAAGCCATCGCAGTCGAGCTGGGGCCGGACTTGTTCCAGCTCATCCGCAAACCCAATGACGGATTCTGCGCGCAGGCGCGTGATCGGTCCAAGCGGCCATTGATCCTCCGGCCATTCATTCGTGGCGATCAGTTGCACTTTGTGCCCGGCCTCGATGACTCCACGCGCGAGGCGTTTTAAGTACGCTTCTGCGCCACCGGTTGGAGAATAACCGCGCCGGACCAATGCGAGTCTGAGTCGTTCTTTCATCTTGAGTGGAACGGGGAATGCCCTTCCGTTTCGGACTCAGAACGCCACTTTACATGCTCCACGTTCGCCAGAATACTTCTAACCCGATGCCGGGTGAAATCTTAAACGCTCCTGCGCCGCGACGTTCTGCCGCACACGCGGCGCGTATTTTACCGAGAAGGCTGCTCTACTCGATTTTTGCCCGAATCGGGGGTTCCGGCCTGGATACGGATGCATTTGAAACCCTGCGCGCCTCGTATCGCGGTGGATTCCTGGGCAAAGCAATCGCTTATGGTAACCGGCAGAACGAAATTCCCGGCTCACTCATCCATTCGTTGCGCTGGCATCCGGTGCGTCTCATTTCCTTTCTTGATCGGCCCTATTATTACGGCGCGAAAAAAAAGTATCTCGACTGGATCACGTCACGGCATCTGGCGACCGGGCGCTACGACATGTTTCATAGCTGGTCGGGCGACTGTTTGCGCTCGCTGCAAATTGCAAAACAACACCGCATCCCTTCGATCGTTGAGGTCCCAACCTGGCATCGCGATGGCGGCAAACAGAAATTCGACCAGCCGAAAATTGCCGCATCGACACGCAAGCTATCGGGTTTTCGAAAGTGGAAAGCCAGACTGTTGCTCCACCGGAGGCGTTTTATCGAAGAGTATAAACGCGCCGATCTTCTGCTCGTCTTATCAGAGAGGGCCGCCGAGACCTTTCGCATCCGCAGTTTCCCGGAAGAAAAACTCTTCTATTTGCCCCGCGGGGTGGATGTGGAGCGCTTCAAGCCGGGCCCGCGGCCGGCAAAATTTCGCGCTGTTTTTGCAGGCGCATTGATCAAGCGAAAAGGTATTCAACATGTGCTCGAAGCATGGCACCGCCTCAACCTGCCCAATGCCGAGCTATGGTTGATTGGTTTCGTGCACGATGAAGCGAAGCCCTATCTCAAGGAATTTTGGCGCGATAACCTTCGCGTCGTCGGATTCGTGCGCGACCCGGAGAGTTATCTCAACCAAGCCACGGTCCATGTTTTTCCATCGCAATGGGAGGGAAGCGCCAAAGTCACGTATGAGGCGGCGGCGTGCGCGTTGCCTCAAATTACTACACGCGAGGCAGGCGATGTGGTCCGCGACGGCATCGAGGGAATTATCGTGAAACCAGGAGATGTCGGCGCAATCGCAACGGCGCTCGAGCATTTGTATCGACATCCTGAGATCGTTCAGCAAATGGGCAGCGCGGCAAGACGTCGCATGGTTGAAAATTTCACCTGGGACCATTTTCGAACACGATTGCTGGACGCATACGAGACCGCGATGCGAATGGCGCGATGACGATCCTGTAGCGGCGGTCTGTGACCACCGATTCTTTATTTCGGCGCTCACGCAGCGTCGCTACAGTCAGAAGCCGTGAAGATTCTTCTCCTGCAACTCAAGCGAATCGGCGATTTGATTTTGACGACGCCCGCCGTCGCAGCCTTGCATGAGAATTTTCCGGATGCACAGCTCACACTCATCGTTTCCAGTGACTGTGCCGATCTGCTGCCAGCCATTGCAAATGTCGATCGCACTTTGATGGCGCGACGCAGTCTCCGTGACCTCGCTCTGTTTTTTTCCGTTGCTGCCAGCAGATTTGACTGCTGCATCGATTTCACACGGAACGATCGCTCGGCCTTTCTGGCGCTTTTATCCGGCGCGCGAAGACGCGTGGTGTCCTATCGGGTGCGTGAACAGTCGAAGATGCGCGCACCTGCTTACACCGATTTTGTTCCCGTCCGAATGCGGGACGTGCACACAATCGACTACAACCTGGCGTTACTTGAGCCACTGGGGATCCGAGCGGCTGCCTCCGCCCCATATCTGCATCTGCCACAGGAGGCCTACGAAAACGCCGACGCGCTTCGGCGCAGTTGGAAAATCGCCAAGCCTTACGTGATTTTGCATCCCGGATCGGCCCGCCGGGAAAAACTCTGGGATCCCGGGCAGTGGACGGAAGTGATTCACCGCTTCGGCCAAGACAACGGTTTCGATCTTGTTCTGACCAGTGGGTCATCGCCCGACGAGCAAGCGCATATCGCGGCGATTAGAAACAAGGTGCCGCAACAAATCATCGATCTTTCTGGAAAGACAAGCTTGCTAACGCTGGCGGCGTTGATTGCCCACGCTCGGCTTCTTGTGACGGTCGATTCCGCTCCCGTGCATCTGGCGGCTGCCACAAGTACGCCGCAAGTAGTCCTGTTCGGGCCGACCAACCCATTTCATTGGCGCCCCCGGGAAAGCCCGGCCCTCATTTTACAAGGAAAATCAGCCGCGCCAGTGACCGAGTTTTCGCCGGTCCAATCCCGGCTACCCATGAGTCAAATCTCGACGGAAGCCGTGATTAGTGCTATGGATTCGCTGCTGTCGCTTCGTGCGGCGGCGCAAACTTCATGAGCGGCGTAAAAGCGGCTAAGGAAAAGCAATCATTTGGGGAAACGTTACGCGCAGCTTCCGCTTCGTATCGGCGGCTCTACAGTTACGTCAAGCCCTATAAGATGCGTTTCACCCTGGGACTGGCGTTGGGGGTAGCCTATGGCGCGGTCAATTCACTCTTCCCGCTGACGATTGCCCGCGTCACCAGCACCATTTTCCACGGTGCCGCCCCCAATCCGATGGCTCTACGTTCAAATCTGGGAGCCCTGGATACAGGCCCAAAGATCAATTCAATTGTTCTGATCTGTCTCGCCATCCCGGCGATCATGACCGCGCGCAGCCTCTGCTCGTACGGAAGCACCTATTGCATGCAGTGGGTGAGCAACAAGGTCGTCACCGATATCCGCGCCCAGCTTTTCAGCAAGATGGTTCGCCATTCCATGGACTTCTTCAACAAGATGCGGTCGGGCTTTTTAATGTCGCGCATCACCAATGATACC
This sequence comes from Verrucomicrobiota bacterium, assembly GCA_003218415.1. Classification (GTDB taxonomy): domain Bacteria; phylum Verrucomicrobiota; class Verrucomicrobiia; order Chthoniobacterales; family UBA10450; genus Udaeobacter. The sequence continues at coordinate 12,292 of QHNK01000094.1, forward strand.
CGGGTCATGCAGATGGCTTTGACTAGCGTCGGTAGCGACGTTTTTAAACAACCGATCACCATTGTTGGCGCGATCACTGTGCTCCTCCTGATGGATTGGAAATTTACCGTAGTCACGCTGATTCTTTTTCCAGCCTGTTTGCTGCCGCTTCGTATTTATGGGCGTCGCGCCCGCAAGGCGGTGCAAAATGAACAAGCAGGCATGGGCGAAATGGTCGTGACGATGCAGGAAACATTCGCTGGCATTCGCGTGATCAAATCGTTTGCGCGTGAGGCGCACCAGGAAAAGGAATTCAAGCGCAGCAATCAACTGCAGTTTTCGCAGATGATGCGCATGATCCGGTCGATGGAAGCAGTCGGCCCGCTGGTTGAGACCATCGCCGCAGTCGGTGTGGGAATGGCGTTGCTTTACGTTTACGCCGCGAACCTGAGCGTCGGCCGATTTTTTGGATTGATCTCAGGAATTTTCATTCTCTACGAGCCGATCAAGACGCTTAGCAGGATTCACATCCTGATGCAGCGATCAATCGCGGCTACTGCTGCGATTTTCTCGATTCTGGACTCAGAGCCCACGGTCCAGGATACGCCAAACGCCGCGGTGCTGAAGTCTTCCCGAGGTCGAATTGATTTTGAAAATGTTACGTTCCGCTATGCAAACACCGCTGCAGATGCCATCAGCAATCTGACCTTGCGTTTCGAACCGGGGAAAACTCATGCCCTGGTCGGCGCCAGCGGTGCGGGCAAAAGCACGATTCTTTCACTGATCCTGCGCCTATACGATCCGACCACTGGCGCTGTGAAAATCGATTGCAGAGATCTGCGCTCGGTGACACAAAAGTCCTTGCGCGAACAGATTGGGCTCGTCACGCAGGAGACGTTTTTGTTTCACGATACCGTCTTCAATAACATCCTGTTCGGCCGGCTGGACGCTACACCAGAGGAAATTCATGAAGCCGCACGCGCTGCCTATGCACACGACTTCATTACGGCCCAGCCAAAAGGCTATCAAACAGTGATTGGCGACAAAGGATGTCTTCTCTCCGGCGGACAACAGCAACGCCTCGCCATCGCGCGCGCTATTCTGAAAAACGCGCCGATTCTTTTGCTGGATGAAGCCACGTCATCGCTCGATTCTGAATCGGAAAAGCAAATTCAAAAAGCTTTGGTTGAACTGGCCGCCGGACGCACGGTAATCGCGATCGCCCATCGTCTCTCCACTGTTCTATCCGCGGACCAAATTATTGTGATGGATTGCGGCCGAGTTAAGGAGATCGGTACCCATGCCGAGCTGCTTGAAAAATCCGGCTACTATCGCCGGTTATACGATCACCAATTCAATCGTATTCAGGAGGAAGGCGCAGCCGAAGCAGGCATTCTTGTTGAAGAGCTCGTGTAGCGATTTGGAAAGGAATGGCCATAGCCTCTCGCAATGCCGTTTAATATCGACCTGCACACCCACTCATTTTTTTCCGGAGACGGTATTTCCAGCCCGGAAGACTTGATTGCAGCCGCGCGCGCCAAAGGTTTGAACGGCATCGCCATCACCGATCATAACACGTGCGACGCGGTTAATTACCTGCTCGAGCAAGGCCTGATGCGGCTGGACGGGTTGCCGGTCAACGATTTTCTCGTTCTTCCGGGAGTCGAGGTCACGACCGCCGATGGTCATCTTCTCTGTATCGGTGCGGAACTGCCCTACCTGAAAGGAAAGCCAGCGCGCGAAGTTTGCGACATCATTCATGAACGTGGCGGCCTCGCCATTCCTCCGCATCCATATGATTTGTTCCGTGCCGGCATCCGTTTTTCCACTCTGGAAATGCTGCCGGTGGATGCGATCGAGGTTTTCAACGCGGCGACCACACTCCGCCGCTACAACCGTTACGCTTTCAAGTATGCGCAGATTCGCGGTTTGCCCATGACTGCCGCCAGCGACGCGCATCATGCCGCTGCTGTTGGGACAGCTTATACTATCGTCAATACCGATGACTTTTCGGTGAAAGGAATTCTCGCGCAGATCCTAAAGAGCAACGAGCTGAATCAACAATACCAGACCCCCCGCGATAGCCTCCGCAAAACCTGGAACAACTGGTTGCGATTGCGGCGCCGAAAAAAAAATCCAAACTTAGCTGCGAAAGACCGTGGCCACAACGGCCGCTGACCACTGATGCTGAATACTAACCACCCTGTCCGCCGTAGCCTTGGCGAAGGCGGATGGACTTCTAGTGCAATGCCCGCATACGTCATCGTTGAAATCGACATTGTCGATCCAGCCGGCTACGAAGAATACAAAAAGCTCGCCGGCGCGACCGTGGAGAAGTATGGGGGCAAATACGTCATCCGCGGCGGCAGGACCGAAGTGCTCGAAGGCGATTGGAAACCGAAGCGCATCGTCGTGCTTCAATTCGAATCAGCGCAGCGTGCCAAAGACTGGCTGAACAGTGAGCAATACCGCGAGCCACGCAAAATGCGGCACCGCACGGCGAGGACAAACATGATCCTCGTCGAAGGCGTGTAGGCTGCAGGCGCTGTAGCCACGCCCTGTGGGCCGTCTCGCTGTGTGAAAAGTAGCACCGAGATGAACCGGCCACAGGCCGGTGGCTACAACTTTACGAAATCGCGCTGGCCGGTCGCAGGCCGCTTTTTCATCTCGCGCTCCTTCAGCAGGATCATGCGCTCGTACCAGGCGAGCAGCCGGCAGAGCACCCATCCCCGGTAGCCATCACGAAAACCCTGCTTCCAGACGTAATGGTAAAGGAATCGCAAGCTCGGGCGGAATGGCACCCGCGTTGCGAGTTTCCTTAGCCAGCGCTTGCGTTCTACCGCTGTTCCAAAGGGTGTCGCTCGCAACGTCTTTTCACCTGCTCGCTCATGCAGCTTTCCGAACGCCGCTGCTTCCCAGGTGGAATAGCGGTTATGCTTCTCGACAAAGGTGGCAATGTCTGGAAAGGCGTAATGCTCCATCGGAGCGGTCAAATATTCGGTACGGCCATTGAGCAATAGGTGCTCATGCACCTCGTTATCGCCTGAGAGAATGTTGTCGTCGATTCCGATCTCTTCATACCGACCCAGCCGATGCCGGAACAAGCGCAGATTCCAACTCGGAAAATAACCGCAATAATTTATCCAGCCCCCCAAAAACCAGAACCGGCGGTTCAGATAAAATCCATCCACATCAGTGCGGCGAATCGCCCGTCTGATTTCGCGTTCCAACTCGGGCGTGATGCGTTCGTCGGCATCGACAATCAGCACCCACTCATGTTGCCAGCGAACATTTTCCAAAGCCCAGTTTTTCTTCCGTGGGAATTTCCCATTCCAACCGAACTGCACGACTCGAGCTCCAGATTCCTCGGCAATCGCTTGCGTGGCATCTGTGCTCGCCGAATCGACTACCACGATTTCTTCTGCGAACGAGACACCGGCAAGACAGTCGCGCAGGTTCGCCGCTTCATTCTTGACCGGGACAAGCACCGACAAGGCCACCCGCGCGTCGGCTTGCTCGCTCATTGAGTAATCTCGCGTTTCTTAGTTTCGCGCGCCGGGTTCCCGATCACAATGCTCCAAGGTCTTACGTCCTTCATCGCTACCGCTCTTGCACCAACGATGGCCCCTTCGCCGATTGTCACGCCAGGCCCCACGAACGCATCCGCACAGATCCACGCCTCGGAGCCGATCGTAATCGGCGGACGCAGCAACGGAAAATCCGCTTTGGTGTGATCGTGAGTTCCTGCGCAAACATGCGCGCGATGTGAAATCGTTACACGCGCCCCCAGCGTCACGCGGCCGAGATTGTAAATAAACGCATGCTCCCCGATGGCGCTTTCATCTCCCGCGTCGAGATTCCATGGGAAATAAATCGTCGCCGAAGGATACACATGCACGTTGCGACCAATTTTTGCTCCGAAACAGCGAAGCAGAAATCGCCTCCAGCCGAAACACGGCCTGGGACTGAACCGAAAAAGTGGCTGGGCGAAAGCCCACAACACGCGGCGGATAATCTCGCCCGATGAGTACTTCCTGGCCCGACGATTTTGTTCAATGTCCAGCATGCGAGTACCGGAGGTCAGAGATCGGAAGTCGGATGTCAAACATTAACATTCTGCGATCAAGAACGACTGCGACTTCTTCAGCATTCGTCCGAGCATCCGCCCAATCTCTGCGCATTTGGCTGTCAACGCCTGATGCTCGTCTGCGGAGATATATTCACAGTCTCTAGCGAAATCGAGCGAAGAGTCTGTCTCGCTATTTTCTCCGTCAGAATCTGTCAACTTGCTAATAAAGTGCGCCTCATACCGTCGCTTCGCCCACGCCTCGCGCAGATTTAGACAAACCGATCGCGACGAACGTCGAATTTGTGTGGTTAACGCAAATCTTTCCTCCGGCGGAAAACGCTTGCTCGATTCGAAAATAGCCATAGCAAGCTCAAAGGCGAGCCTATAAAACATCCAAATCCTTGGCAGAATTAACACGCTTGTTGTTAGGTTGACCACTCATCATCGTTTGATATCTCCGATTTCCGACTTCGGACTTCTGACTTCCGACCTGAGCTTCTCCAATCATATCTGATCGCATCCGGCGTTGGCCCCCCGCCGAGCACCCATTCATAAACCGAGCGCATCTGTTCGCCAATTCGAGGCCATGAAAATCTTGTCGCCACCAGAGCGCGTCCACGAATACCCATTGCTCTGCGATCGTCATCACTCATTTCCATGAGTTGTTTTAAGTCAGTGGCAATTTCCTCGGGGCTCGTTCCAATTTGTAACGCTGCTCCGGCAGTGAAGCCTTCGAGCAAATTACACTCGGGTGTCATCAACACCGGCTTCGCATACGCCCATGCTTCCAGCACCGTCATCGGAAGACCTTCACTCAATGATGGCAGGATGAATCCGTCGCAAGCGCGATAACAGTCGCTTTTGTCCGTGCCGAATCGGGGGCCGAGAAAAGCCACAGAAGGCGCACGTGATGACTGAGCGTTGACCTCCCTGTCCGCCGTAGCCTTGGCGAAGGCGGATGACCTCTGACTGCTGACATCTAAAACTGAAAGCCCGAGATTATCTGCCAGATGCTTGAGCTTCTCTTCATATCCGCCCTGGGACCAACCGGCGATAGCCAGGACCCAAGGAGCGCTGGTCGAAGGATGCGAGTTGAGTGTTTGTTTCCAGGCGCGAATAAGATTCCCCAAATTCTTCTTTGGATGCAGTCTGCCCAGATAAAGCAAAATTTTTCGGCCTTGGGCAAATGTTCGAAATACTGGACTCTCAGTTTCCAGCGTTGAACTCTCAACCAACTCAGGCAAATCAATTCCATTGGGAATTACGCAAATCGGGTTGCGCATTCCGTAGGAGCGGATCGACTGCGCTTCTGCTTCGCACAGCGCACGCAGGCAGGGCGCGCCGCGCAAATGTCGATCTTCATAAAGCAGCGCGGCGATTCGTTTTTTCCACATCGCATTTCGCAGCGCCCATGATTCCAGCATACCCTCCGGGTGCACGATGTAAGGCCGGCCCGTCCGCCGATGCCATTGTCGCGAGGCAACGGAGCAGTATTTCCACAGACCGTGTGTGGACAAAATATCGAGATCAGCGGCAAGCAACGCCGGCACCAATTCATTGGAGTAGCCCCATGGGCGGAACTGCGGTCGATACGTGCAAACAGAAAGAGGCCGCCACTTTAGCAAATCGAATGTGCTATTTGGATCGCTGATCCCAAACACGCTCGCGGTCGTATTTGTGGACGTCACTGCTTTGGCAAGTCCGCGCACGCTCTGAAACAAGCCGCCTGCTTCGCGCGAAACGCTGCTGACCAGAAAACCGACTTTCATGTGCTTAGAAGTGACAGAGGCTGCCAGCGCTCAGTCACATCGTTCATTGATCTGTGCGTGGACGCACGCTTTCCTAGAGGGGCAATTTTATCAATGTGCGGCCGAGCAGCGAGGCTTTTCGTGGATGGGTCAGCGCCAGTTTCGCGGCTTGCTCCAAACCTTCGCCGAAATGCTCCGGCGCAAAATTCTCTGCGATTCTATAGCTCGCATCTCCGAGGCTCCTTCGTTCGTCGTCCGACAACGAAGCTATCTGTAACAGGCGCGACGGCAATTCGCGCTCATCGATTGGATCAAAAGTAAACCCGTTGCCTCGCACGAGTTCCGGCACACAGCCGCATCGCTCCGACACAATCACCGGCAGCCCAGAGGCCACGGCTTCATTCACAACCAGGCCCCACTGCTCAGTGGTGCTCGCATGGACGAACGCCTTCGCTAAGGCATAGTAAACCGGCAACTCGTCGTACGGTTTGAAGCCGGGAAGATGCACGTGGGCATGCAAGTTGAGAGTTGAGAGTTGAGAGTTGAGAGCTTCCCGCAATGGGCCGTCGCCCAACAGCACAACGTCCCATGGTGGATTTCCGCTTGCTTCCGATTTTTGTCTGTACGCCGCGTAAGCTCGAATGAGCGTCGGCAAGTTCTTCTTCTCGATGAACCGCGCCGAAGCAAGAAAGTAATTCTCCGACAGCCCATACTGTTTTCTGACGTCTGACTTCTGACTTCTGACCTCTTCCGCTCTTCGGCGGAAATAGGCGTTATCGACTACATCATATCCGGTAAAGATGCTGTCACGAGGCATCCCAAGCTCAACCAGATATTCAACGTGACGCTGACCGCCTACCAGCGCAGCTGAGTAAACACCGACGACCCGTCGCTTGATCATTTCCTTCCACCAGGTGCGAGGTTCATCCTGGCGAGCGCTCTCTGACATTACGACCATCGGTATCCCGCGCCGAACACAACAATCCGCGGCCACGAGCGATCCGAAATCGTTCCAGCCGTTGACCGCTACTACATCAGGGTTTGCCTGCTCCAACGCAGACCAAAACGCTCGCCGAAGTTGGGAGCTTCCCAAGTTGTTGTGGGCCGCTTCCGGGAAGAGAGAAACTTTGTGGTAGCGCGCATCTGAGCCCGCTTTGCCCCACGCGTCATGTGCCTTGGCCAACCATTCAAAACCGGTCACTGACAATCTGCTGGCCGCAGCATTAAGCCGCGCATGGTGATAAGGACCAATGTAATGAAAAACAACAGCGATGGCAGGCTTGTATACCATTCGTCAGCGGGACGTTAACTCCTAGCGTTGGGCAGAACCAATTGAATGTTTTTCAGCGACCTGGCTAAGAACGCATTTCTCCAAGCTCGGGTCCAAGCCGGTTAACTGGCTAAGGATGCCCTTCCTTAGCGCACCCGCGACATATCCGACCGGCCAGGATGCCGATTAACATCGTCCGTCCGGTCGGATGGTAGGACCTGTGAGCGGATCAACCGAGACCCAACGTTCTGAGAAGCTAGCGATCGATCACGCCGTAGGCCGGCACGTTGTGATCGCGTTCGTAAGCGCGAATCGCACGTCGCGTTTCAGGCCCCAGAACGCCATCGATGGGACCATGATAATACCCCGCGCGAGCGAGCCGGCGCTGTACCTCGACCACCAGCCGCACATTGCCGTATCTGTTGTCGTTGTAACCGTAGTAGTCGTACGGGTAGTACGAATACGGGTACGGATAGAAGACGGGAAAGCCAAACGCGTCGATGAAGATGAATCTCCGTTTACGGAAGTGGCGGAAATGCTGTGTGCTCGTCATTGTCCTAGACGTAAAACGCGGTGCTGGCCGTGCCGCGGCTGATCGCGTCATCATCGGCGAGCTGGCTGTAGCCGCGGACGTAACGGTCGTAGTCAAACTGAGCGCTGCGGCGCAGGCTAATAAAACAAGTTTTGTTTTCATGATATTTGACCTTTCTAATCATTGGACACCGCGGCGGCGACGAGAGTTGCTGATCAAAACCATGGCAACAGTAACACAGCCGTTACCTTGCCATTGGACTTATAGGCAAGCGTTGCCCGCTTTGTTCAAGCCGCGACCGGCGTTATTGGCAAAGCCAGAAATCAGATGAGAGCAAACCTGTGATCGCCGCTGCGCCGCCCGAGGCGCGCGTGGCATCGTTCGCGCCGACTTTGGCTGGTGGCGCCGGAACTGGCTGCTGACCTTTCGCCTTGAGCGATTCGTTCAAGGCGGGCAGATCTTGTGCGAGCAGTTGATCGAATTCTTTTGTCGCGTCGGCGAGCTCTCGCTTGAGCGTGTCGATGTAAGCGATCTGGTAACCGCCCGGTTTTCCTTCGTAACTGAGAATCGCGCCGTAAAGCTGGTCGGTGTGCTCACGCAACCGTTCTTCGCCGGTGATCGCGCCGCCTTCAGTGGTAGCGACGATTTTCTTGCGCACGCCATCAACTTTTCCATCGAAATCGCTGACGTTTTTACGAATCGGATCGCCTTCCGGCAATGCTGCGGTACTCTGGGCCAGCGCCTTTCGCAATGCGACAATCCGTTCCAACAGCGCGCTTTCGTCTCCGAATAGCGCGTGGACCTTCATCGCTGCATCGAACTGCGCTTTGCGATCTGATTCGCTAAACTTCGCCCGGCGGTCTAAACCCACGGTCAACTTCGTTTCCGAAACTTTGCCGCCCTTGGTCAGGCGCACGGTGTACACTCCGGGCACGAGACGCGGCCCGCGCGTTCCCGCAAAAGCAATTTGTGCAGCCGGCGGTACACGCGGCGGCTTCGCGCGCATCGCCCAGGTCACGCGGTTCAGACCCGGCCGTCTGCTTGCCGGCAACTCATCAACGACGCGCCCAGAGGAATCCAGCACTTCCAGTTTCAATTTCCCGAACAGATGGCGCTCTCGCTGATAGTAAGCGATCACAGCTGCGTCCGGCGGGTTATCGCCGGTAAATACGGCGTCGCCATTGGCCCAGCCACCGCTGCCTTCAATTCGCTGTTGCACAGGACGCGCTGCGACGAAAGCGACATTCTGCGTCAGAAGATCCGGCGTCAAAGCGCGCAGCGGTGTGATGTCATCGACGATCCAGATGCCGCGACCGTGTGTTGCCAGAACCAGATCGTTATCACGCGGATGAATTGCCAGATCGCGAACCGCGGCAGCGGGAAAATGGTTGCCTTTGAATTGTGCCCAGTTTTTGCCGCCGTCGATCGAGACCCAAAGCCCAAACTCCGTGCCAAGAAACAGCAGGTCAGGTTTCACCAGGTCTTCCTTAATCACATGCGCATAGCCGCGAACGCCTTTCACGTCCTGCGGCGTGACGAGCGGCGTCCAGGTTTTGCCGTAATCCGTCGTCTTGAAAGCGTACGGCGTCATGTCGCCAAACGTATGCCGATCAAACGCGGCGTAGGCCGTGCCGGCGTTGAAGTTGCTGGCCTGCACCCAACTCACCCACGAGTTCTTCGGCAACCCGGGAACATTGCCGATGACGTTGGTCCATGTTTTGCCGCTGTCGCGCGTTAGCTGAAGATTGCCGTCATCGGTGCCGACCCAGATGAGCCCTTTCTGTTTGGGCGATTCGCTAATCGAATAAATCGTGGTGTGCATTTCGGCGGACGAATTGTCCACGGTGACGCCGCCGGTTTGCTCCTGCTTTTGCTTCTGCGGATCGTTCGTGGTCAGGTCAGGCGAGATGCGCTCCCACGTCTGGCCGTGATCGCGAGAACGGAATAAAAATTGTGCGCCGACGTAGATGGTCTCTTTCTCATGCGGCGACAGCTCGATTGGCGTGTTCCAGTTGAACCGGAGTTTTTCCTTGTAGTTTGGCCGCGGCTTGATGTTGCGCGCCTGATGTGTCTTTCGATTTACCCGCCCGATCTCACCGCCCTGGTATTCGGCATAAATGTAATCCGGATCCGCAGGGTCGGGAAACATCCAGAAACCGTCGCCGGTGTACATGTTTTCCCACTGCGCGTTGGTGATGCCGCCGGGATACTGCGATTCGCCCACCCAAGAACTGTTGTCCTGCAAACCGCCGTACACGCGGTAGGGATCGCTATCGTCCATGCTGACGTGATAAAACTGCGACACCGGCAGATTATTACCCTTCCACCATTTGCTGCCGCCGTTATAGGAGTACCACATTCCGCCGTCGTCGCCCACGAATACGACTTGCGTGTTGGTTGGATCGATCCACACATCATGCGCATCACCGTGCGCCCCTTGAAAACCGCCCACCACCGCAAAGCTTTTCCCTCCATCTTCGCTGACAATCAGTGAGCCATCGGGCTTAAACACGCGGTCTGGATTTTTTGGATCGACAATCAGATTCGCGAAATAAAACGGACGCCATACCATCCATTGGCTTTTGTCGCGCTTCTCCCACGTCGCCCCGCCATCATCGGAAACGAACAGCGCGCTCTCGGGTGATTCCACAAACGCGTAAACGCGTTTCGCATTCGACGGCGCAACGGCCACTGCGATGCGGCCGTATGGTTTCTTCGGGAAACCTTTGTTGACGTCATGTGTGATCTCCGTCCACGTCTCGCCGCCATCGGTGGAACGAAACAGACCACTGGCCGAAGGCGCCGTGGGGCTTTCGCCGCCGGAGCGGTACTCCCCCAGCGAATCGCTCCAAAGCGCGCCCGGGACGGCCACGAAAACCGTGTCGCTGTTCTTTGGGCTCACCACAATCTTTGCAATACGCTCGGAGTTTTCCAGACCGGCATGGGTCCACGTTTCGCCGCCATCAGTTGACTTATGAATTCCGTCGCCAATAGAAACGGTGTTGCGCATCCACGATTCACCAGTCCCGACCCAAACATTTTTCGAATTTTTCGGATCGAGCGCGATAGCGCCGATGGATTGCACAGGCTGCTCGTCAAAGACGGGCCGAAACCGCGTGCCGCTGTCGTCGGATTTCCAGACGCCGCCGCTGGCCGCGCCGACAAAGAGCGTGATTTTGCCAGAGGGTTCTCGTGTTGCGGCGATGGCCGAGATGCGACCGCTCATGGCTGCAGAACCGATGTTTCGCGCACCAAGACCGGAGATGGTTGCGGAACTATAGGGAGCGTTTTGGGCGTAAGCAGGAACGCTGCAGAGAAGCAGCGCAGCGGATAAAGAAAACTTCAAAGAGCGCATAAGTAAGCGGGTGAGGATTTATTTGGAAGCGGTTGGAAAATGAAAGATCGAATCGTCAACCGGCACGTTGGCTTCGACCTTATCGATGATGATCTTTCTCTTGTCAGGATCTCCTTTGCGACCGGACTCGATTGAGGTCGGAACGAATACGCCGGCTGCTTTCTCGGAATCTCCGAGGTCAGTCTCAACTTCCTCGTACGCTCCGTGTCTCGTTCGCTGAGTCAGGATGCGGAACTCGAGGAAGTGATCGGGATCGAGATAGACAAAGCTCACGTCTCCGTTTTTGCGCACCACTTTTAGTTTGTGCGCCAGCGTTCCATCCACCTCTTCAGTCCCGAGATATTCAACAGTGCTTCCCTTTGCCTTCCAATCCACGAGCGGCCCGTCAATCTCCGCCTGCTCCTGTAGAGACTTCAGATCGTCAGCCGACATTCTTTCGGGGTCTCTGCGTCCAAAAAAAGGTGAGACTCTCCAGCCTTCTTTCCCATCGTACGCCTCGATTTGGGTCATGCCTTGAATCGCCCCTTCGGTTCGCACTTCGCCCGGTCGCTTTTTCGTTTGCAGATAAGCGAGCTGGATCTGGCCCTGTTGTATCAGCATTTTGCCACTAAGACGCAGGGATTGCAGCGCGTTTAGCGCATCGGCCCCGCCCTTGGCTTCGATATTCTTGGAAACCAACTGATCGACGGTCGCCTGACTTTCATTTTGAGCGAATCCTGCCGGCACCGTCAGAGCAGCAGAGACAAAGCAAATTATAAGACGTAGATGCATACGAAGTTTGCGATATAGATTTAGATAAGTGGTAGCACCGATATGCAAAGGCGGGGCCTATGCAAGCGGTCGCTTCCTGAAATTATTTGCTTCTTTAACCCAACGCCCCAAACGCCAGACCGAGGCCGTACGTCACAACGGCGACGATGATGCCGATCCATGTCATCTCCAAGCCCGACGCCCACCAGGAACGGATCGTGATCAGCGATTTCAACGCGCCGACCAGAAAGTGCGCAGCCAAACTGATTCCGAAGGAAATGGCTACCGCAGTCATGCCACCCGTGAAAAAGAATGGAATGATCGGGACAAAAGCGCCGATCGCAGTGGAGACCGCAGCCGAGATCGCAGCAGTCCATTGATTCGGGAAACGATGCTCGGACAAGCCGAGCTCGCTTTGCGCCATGGCCTGCACGAACTGCTCCGGCTGCTGCGCCAGACGCTCCGCCATTTTCTGCGATTCTTCGGGAGTGAATCCTTGCAATTGATAGAAGAGCGACATCTCCTCGATTTCTTCCTCTGGATTTTCCTCTACTTCTGCGCGCTCACGCGAAATTTCTGCTTCATAAACTTCCGCCTCGCTCTTTGCGGCAAGGTACGCGCCTGCGCCCATCGAGAGCGTGGAAGCGAGCATTCCCGCCAGGCCGGAAATCAAGATGTAGTGTTGCTGGTTGTTCGTAGCGCCGGCCACGCCTGAAACAATTCCAAATACTGCGCCCAATCCATCGTTTGCGCCGTAGATCGCATCGGCCACCCAACTGCCCCCTCGCCCGTGCCAGCGTTCGCGCTTTAGAATTTTGTCCAGCGCCGTGCGCGGGCTAACCGGCGCCGCCATTGCGCTCAGTACTCGCGCATGCGCCTTCTCTTCGAGCGCGCTTTTCCGTAAAAATTCCTGCACATCTTCTTCGCCCGCGAAAGCCCGCTCGGCTTGATCATGGAATTCTGCTTCCTGCCGTTCTTCCGTCGCTTCCATCCGGCGAATGGCAATCTCCGCGCCCGCAATTTTGTTCCACCAACGATTCAACCGGCGCGCGATCGTGTCCTTCAGAACAGGCGGCTCGGCTCCGAGGTCTCTTAGCTTCTTCTCCCAACGCTGCGCGTGCCGTTCTTCCGCTTCCGCCATGCGCAGGAGAATGCCTTTGCGTTTCTCGTCCCGCTCGCGCTCGGCCAGATCGCGATAGGTTTGCGCGGTCTCGACTTCAGCCTGCCAGTTGCGCCTGACCACCCCGATCGTTTGCTCTGCTCGCGACGGCTGTCGGAGCTGTCGATCTTTCGGATCACGAGATGGATTTTCGCTCATATTCAATCAGCTGGCTCCAACGCAGCGCTAATAGGTGGCTCAACTCTCGCTCTTAGTTGCTGCGCAGTGATTACAAGAGCAACCGAGCCAATAATGAGACTGGCCGCAATCAACGTACGCATGGTTAAAGTTTCGCCGGCAAAAACGGCGCCCAGCAAGACTGCCACAATCGGATTCACATAGGCGTACGTGGCGACCTTCGCCGGCTCACAGTGACGCAGCAGCCAAATGTAAGCCGTGTATCCAACCACAGCTCCAATCATCACCAGATAAACAAACGAAGCGAGCGACAAAATCGAGATGGAACGGGGATGAAAGCGCGGCAGTTCGCGGGTCACAATGCCCGCTAGCAAAAGCAGCGCTCCGCCGCAGAGCATTTGTTGGGCTGCGGTCAGAAATGGAGATGCCGCGTGCTTTGCGGTGCGCGAGTAAAGTGATCCTGCCGACCAGATAAAAGAGGAGACCAGCAGAATCGATATTCCGACCGCAGGATGTCGGGCGTCGTTGGAGGAAAAATGCAGGGCCGGCCCGAATAAAATCCCCACCCCAACAAAACCTCCTATGAGGGCGAGCCAGACAATTGGGCTTGGTTTGGGCGCCATTCCCGTCACCCAGCCGAGCAGGACAATGTAAATGGGAACAATCGCCACGATCAACGCCGCCAATCCCGAATCGATATGTTGCTCTGAGATCGTCACTCCGCCGTTACCTGCGAGTAACAAACAGGCCCCGATGATAAACGACGTACGCCAGTTCGCCCAAGTCGATTTGCCGATGCCTTGCGACCACGCGATCACGTACATGATCAGACCCGCTGCGACGAAGCGTGCGCCAGCCATCAGGAACGGCGGAATCGTTTCGATGGCGAACCGAATACCGAGAAACGTGGAGCCCCAAATCAGATAAAGCGCTGCGAATGCGACGATCACGCGGGTTTGTTTCGGCGCGGCCATGAAGCAATGACCATCTCGCATTCGTACGAGAGAGCAAACCTGAGACGTTAAATCGTTGAAGCGTTGAAGCGCGGAATTCTCTCTCTACAAAGCCTGCACTGGAAATCAGTGTAGAGGCGTTTGTGTCAAACGCCTGATTAAATGAGTCGGTGCTTGACACAAGCACCGCTACAACGCGCAGTGCATGCTTATCCGCCGCGCCTGAAGAGCAATCGATATAGCAGCAAAAGGATCATGGCGCCGACGATCGACATGATCCAACCGGCCACATAATTCTCGCCCGCAAACAGGCGACCGATCCATGTGCCGACAAGCGCGCCAGCGACGCCGAGCAGAATCGTAATGATGCAACCGCCGGGGTCTTTCCCGGGCATCAACAGTTTCGCGATCGCACCGATGACAAGACCAACGAGAATAATCCAAATAATTGAATGAGCGCCGAAGTCCATAATGGATCGTTCTATCGGATTCGCACGACTGTGACAAGAGGAATTGGCTTGTCGCAACGCTGATGTTGTAGAGGCGCTTGTGCCAAGCGCCTATGCGTCACTGCGGGGCGGTTGACACAACCGCCGCTACAACTGAATTACCTGCGCGGAGTGGATGTCTTCGCTCGCGCGAATTTTGGTTAGCAACGCTTCGCTCGGCGCGGTGTCGAGATTCAAAACGGTGAGTGCCGTGCCGCCGGCTTGATTCCGGCTCAACGACATCGTGGCAATATTCACGCCGTGATCGCCGAGCAACGTGCCGATGCGGCCGACCATCCCGGGGCGATCAGTGTTTTCCAACACGAGCACAACGCCATGCGGACGAGCTTCAACTGGGCGGCTGTTGATGCTCACAATTCGCGGCGTCGCGCCGAAGAACGCGCCGCCCACCGAAACAGTTTCCCCCTCGCCGACTGCCGACAATTCAAGCATGTCGGTATAATCACCTGGCGCGCTCAGACGCGATTCGCTCACTTTTAAGCCGAGAGTTTCTGCGAACGCGGGCGCATTCACTTCGTTGACTTCGCTGCCACCAGCGAGCTGCAAGAATCCTTTGAGCGCTGCGCGCGTAATCGCGGTCGTATCCACCTCATTGACTTTTCCGCTGTAATTGATGTTGAGGGAGTCAGCGCGCCTCGGCGCGATCTGCGAAAGGAATCTGCCAAGCTTTTCGCCGAATCGCAGATGGGGCCCGATAATTGCGAGGGTCTTGGCGTCGAGATTAGGCATGTTCACAGCGTTGCGAATGGTCCCTTCCAACAGGACCGCGCGGATGGATTGCGCGATCTCGATGCCGACGCTCTCCTGCGCTTCGGCTGTCGATGCCCCGAGGTGCGGAGTCAGAACGAGATTGGACGCGCTGCGCAATGGGGAATCGACTGGGAGCGGTTCAACTTCGAAAACATCCAGGGCTGCGCCGGCGACATGCGCCTCTTGCAGTGCCTTGAGCAGCGCGGCTTCGTCGACCAGACCGCCGCGGGCGCAATTGATGATGCGGACGCCGCGTTTTGTTTTTTGCAGTCGCGCTTCATCGAGAATGTGGCGAGTTTCTGCGGTGAGCGGCGTATGCAACGAAATGAAATCCGCGCTCGTGAGTAAATCGTCTAGCTCGTCCACCAGCTCGACTTGCAGGCTGCGGGCGCGCGTTGCGGAAAGGTATGGATCATAGGCGACGACGCACATCCCGAAAGCAATGGCCCGCCGGCTCAACTCGCTGCCGATACGGCCCATTCCGATAATGCCAAGCGTTTTGTTGTAGAGCTCGACGCCTTCGAAATTCTTCTTATCCCAATTTTTACTGCGTACGTTTGCGTCTGCCTGCGGAATCTTGCGCGCCACCGAAAGCAACAGTGAAAACGCGTGTTCGGCAGTGGAAACCGTATTTCCACCCGGCGCGTTGAGCACGACGATGCCGCGGCGCGTCGCCGTCTCAACATCGACATTGTCCACGCCCACTCCCGCGCGGCCGACAACGCGAAGTTTGGCGCCGGCATTCAAAATCGCTGCCGTAACTTTTGTCTGGCTGCGCACGATCAGCGCGCTGAACTCTGGGATTTGATCGACCAGTTCCGTTTCGTTCAAGCCGGTCTTGATCGCCACATCGAGTGCACCGTCGCGCGAAAGCTCATCGATCCCGCTCTTGGAGATTGAATCGGCGACGAGGACTTTGGGCGGAGTCATGGCTGGAAACGTTCAACGTTCAACGCTCAACCCTCAACATTCAACGTTGTACCAACGCCTGTAGCCACGGCCCTACGGGCCGTCGCGCTCTACTCATCTGGGGCACCTGACCGGACCGGCCACAGGCCGGTGGCTACAGCTCATCCGTAAATAATCAAACGAATCGAATCCGGTAGCTGCTGCGCCACGTTCGTGGCCACGCTGCCACGGAGCAATTTCGCCATGGCGCTGCGTTGCGAGGCGCCAATGACGAGGAAATCGATGCCCATCGTCGCGGCAAGATCCACAATCGTCGCAGCGGCGTCCTGGCTTACGGCGTAAAGCGGTACAACGCAGATGTCGCGCTCCTCGGCCAGTTTCAGCATCGAGCACATGATAGCGTTTGCTTCCGGATCATCCTGCCATTTGGCGCGGCCAAGCGGGGTGCCAGCTGCTGTGTAATAAACGGCGACCTCTTTAACGTAGAGCACGCACAGCGTGGCCTTGCGCAACTGCGCTTCGTCCATCGCGAAACTGAGCACCGGCGTGATCCCGCGCGCTGCGACCATGATTTTTTGGCCTTCCTGCAACTGTGGCCGCAGCGTCGCAGCCAGGTCGGGCGTGACCATCTTGGCGACTTCGCGTGTGACGGTGAG
>QHNK01000083.1 GCA_003218415.1 Verrucomicrobiota bacterium
CGGCCTTCCCATCCCGCTACACCGCGATTTCGAGGAAGTGAATTTGCGTTTCTACGTGCGGAGAAAATCGGCTGACATATGGCGGCGCGGTGTAGTTTTCATCCGTGAACTTGTCCCGCGGCGCGCGATCGCGCTCATCGCGCGCGCGTGTTACGGCGAAAATTATCTCGCAGTACCGATGAAACACGAAATCGAACATCTCGATGGTAACTTGAAAGTCGAATTTTCGTGGCGACGCGGCCACAAATGGGAATCACTCAAGATGAGTGCGACCGGCGAGCCGCAAATAATTCCGTCGGGATCCCACGCCGAGTTTATCACCGAACATTATTGGGGTTACACTTCTCTTCGCAGCGGCTGCGGCGAATATCGCGTCGAGCATCCCCGATGGAAAATTTGGAACGCGACCAGCTTCGAATTCAACGCAGACGTTGCGACTCTCTACGACGAGCAATTCGCCAAGGCTTTAAATCAGCCGCCGCGCTCCGCGTTCATTGCCGACGGCTCGCCGATCACAATTTATAGGCGCGAGATTTTGTAGGGCGCCGCAATCGTTATTTCGACAGCAATTGCCTGAGCACAAACGGCAAAATCCCTCCGTGCCGGTAATAATCGATTTCTATTGGGGTATCGATTCGAAGCTTCACCGGCACTGAGCGCCTTTGACCTTTGCTTTCGATCTCGAGTGTTAGGTTTTGCCCGGGTTTGATGTCATTCGACAGCCCGGTAACCGAAAAGCGTTCCGAGCCGTCGAGCCCGAGCGATTGCGCCGTTGTTCCCTCGGCAAATTGCAATGGCAATACACCCATGCCAACCAGGTTTGAGCGATGAATCCGTTCGAAACTTGCGGCGACCACTGCCTTCACACCTAACAAACGCGTTCCCTTCGCGGCCCAATCGCGCGATGAGCCGCTGCCGTACTCGTGTCCTGCGAGAATGACCAGCGGAGTGTTAGTCTGCGCATACTTCGTCGCCGCATCGAAAATCGACATCTGCTCGACCTCGCCGTTCGCGAAGTATTTTGTCACGCCGCCTTCCGTTCCAGGCACGATCAAATTCTTTATCCGCACATTCGCGAACGTCCCGCGCGTCATCACCAGATCATTCCCGCGGCGACTGCCGTAGCTGTTAAAATCTCGCGGCTGAATTCCGCGCGACATTAAATATCTTCCGGCGGGCGATGTTTCCTTGATTGCACCCGCAGGCGAAATGTGATCGGTCGTTACTGAGTCGCCGAATATCCCAAGGGCGCGTGCACCGCGGATCTCCTCAATATGGCCGGGCTCCATCGAGAAATTCTCGAAAAACGGCGGCTCATGAATGTAATCGCTCTTCTCGTCCCACCGGTAAACATCCCCGCTGCTCGATGGAATCTCGTTCCACTTTGGGTTTTGATCGGCAAAATCGCGATAAAGTTTGCGGAACGTTTCCGGCGCGAGCGCAGATTGCATGACGTGCCGGATTTCGCCGAGAGTCGGCCAGAGATCGCGAAGGAAAGTTTCTTTGCCGTCCTTGTCCCTGGCAAGCGGGTCGCGGGAAAGATCGATGTGAACTCGACCGGCGAGGGCGAAGGCCACCACCAGCGGCGGGGACATCAGGAAATTCGCCTTGACGTGTTGATGCACCCGCGCCTCGAAATTGCGATTCCCCGAAAGCACTGAGGCAGCAACCAGATCGTATTCATTAATCGCTTTCTCGATGTTTGGATGCAGCGGCCCGGAGTTGCCGATGCAGGTCGTGCAACCGTAGCCGACAAGATTGAATCCGAGTTGGTCGAGATATTTTTGCAGTCCGGTTTTCGCCAGATAATCGGAAACAACGCGCGAACCGGGCGCGAGCGATGTTTTCACCGCAGGATCGACGCGCAGACCGCGTTCGACCGCCTTTTTTGCAAGCAGGCCGGCCGCGATCATGACGCTCGGATTACTCGTGTTTGTACAGCTCGTGATCGCGGCAATAAGCACGCTGCCGTGCCCGATATGACTTCGCCCTCGCGTGAACACTTCCCGCGATTCAGCTTCGATTTCCTTGGCGAGATCGGGTGTCGGCCGGTTAGCAATCATCTCCAGCTTGTTGCGTTCTTCGCCGGGGCTGATTCCCTGATCTTCTTTGGTGTCCGTCGAAAACATTGCACCGTTTCGCGGCGCGCTGCCGTTCAATTCCACGAGATGTCTCTCGCGAAGATCGACATTCTGTTTCCCATATCCCCCGTCGCGTACGGGTTTTTCGAGCAATTCGCGAAATGTTTTTCCAAGCTCGGGCAAGTTGATCCTGTCCTGCGGCCGTTTCGGTCCGGCGACGCTCGGCTGAACGTCCGCCAGATCCAAATCGATATCGACGCTGTAATCGATCTCGCCCCTAAGCGGCATGCCGAACATCCTTTGCGCGCGAAAGTAATTTTCGAACGCAAAGCATTGTTCTTCGCTACGTCCCGTGGCGCGCAAGTAGTCCACTGATTCCTGGTCAACTGGGAAATAACCCATGGTCGCGCCGTATTCGGGCGACATGTTTCCAATCGTCGCCCGATCAGGAACTGGCAGCGATGCCGCGCCTTCGCCGTAAAACTCGACAAATTTGCCGACGACTTTTTGCGCACGGAGCAACTGCGTGATGTGCAAGACGAGATCGGTGGCGGTAACGCCTTCGCGCAACTGCCCGCTCATGTGCACACCCACGACTTCCGGCGTCAAAAAATAAACCGGTTGTCCGAGCATTCCAGCCTCCGCTTCGATTCCGCCGACGCCCCAGCCTACCACGCCTAGACCATTGATCATCGTCGTGTGCGAATCGGTGCCGACCAAGGTGTCGGGATAGAAGATTTCCAATTGCCGATTGCCAATTGCCGATTGCTGCGAGAGAACGCCCTTTGCGAGATATTCGAGATTCACTTGATGCACGATTCCAATCCCCGGCGGGATGAGCTGGAAGGTTTTGAACGCCTGCTGTCCCCATTTGAGAAACTGGTAACGCTCCCGATTGCGCTTGAATTCCATTTCGAGGTTTAGCTCCAGCGCTCGCGCCGAACCAAAGAAATCCACCTGCACAGAGTGATCGACCACCAGGTCAACCGGCACCAGTGGCTCGATGATTTTCGGGTCGCGACCGAGCAGCTTCACCGCGCTGCGCATCGCGGCGAGATCAACAACCAGCGGCACGCCGGTGAAATCCTGCAAAACTATGCGCGCGACGACGAATGGAATTTCCGCGTTAGCCGGTGATTTTGCGTTCCAGTTCGCCAGCGTCTCGACATCTTTTCGCCGGACTTTTTTCCCGTCGCAATTGCGCAGCACCGATTCAAGAACAATCCGGATGCTCACCGGCAGCCGCGAAATTTTCCCGATACCCTGTTCTTCTAACGCCGGCAGCGAATAGAGAAACCCTTCGCGCTCTTTGCCGGCGTCGAATTTCCTCAGCGTTTTGAATTCGTCACGCATTTTTGCACCACGAAGGACACGAAGGCCACGAAATTAAGACGTTAAAGAGCCTTCGTGTCCTTCGTAGTTCATCGGAAATCATTTCAGTTCCGCCAGTTTTGCTTTGATCTTGTCGAAATTCGGGAGCTGCCTGGCGTCGTCGTTGCTCTCGGCGTATTGGATCACCCCATTCTTATCGATAATGAACGCAGAGCGTTTCGGCACGCCGCCCATTCCGAGGTTCATTTGCGGCAGGAAGGAGTCGTACATCACGGCGTAACCCTTTGCTACTTTGTGTTCGTAATCGCTCAGCAGGGGCACAGAGATCTTCTCCTTCTGCGCCCAAGCTTCCTGGGCGAATGGATTGTCGCCGCTGATTCCGTAAACAACGGCGTTCAAATCCCTATAGGCGTTCAGGCCTCCGCTGACTTCGCACATTTCCGTGGTGCAGGTGCCCGTGAACGCCATCGGAAAGAAAAGCAGCAACGTGTTTTTCTTTCCGAAATTGTCGCTCAGTCTAATTTGTTTCGGCCCGTCAGCAGTCTTAGTCGATAAAGTGAAATCTGGCGCTTTGGTTCCAATTGTGAGTGGCATAAATAAGTCCTCCGGTTTGCGTTTAGAGGGAAAAATTCACTATAAGATCGACAACTCAGCGGTCAAAGAATTTGCAGCGATTTCAGCCACAGATTGACGCAGATTCACACAGATTATTCTCTGTGGTCGAACATCCGTGTTTCATCTGTGTTTATCCGTGGCTTACGATTTGATCAAGTGGAACTCTTTTGGTGGTTCTTCGTGATTGTGCTGTTCGCAGTCGGTCTGATTGGAACGATCTTTCCAATTCTTCCCGGCACGACCATCATTCTCGCCGCAGCAATCATCCATCGCCTCATGCTCGGCGCGGAAAAGAGTATCGGCTGGAAAACGATTGTTGTTCTCCTGTTGCTCACGCTTCTTTCCTATGTGTTCGATTTTCTCGGCAGCTATTTTGGCGCAAAATATTTTGGAGCGACCAAATGGGGCGCGTTCGGCGCAATCTTCGGCGCGCTCGTCGGTCTCTTTTTTGGAATCATCGGTTTGTTTGTCGGGCCCGTGATCGGCGCGGTCGCCGGGGAATTCATCGCCGGCAAACGAATGATCGACGCCGGTCGCGCCGGTTGGGGAAGTTTTCTCGGAAATCTCGGCGCCATGCTCGGCAAACTGATCATAGCGGTGGCGATGATTACGATTTTCCTCGTAACGGCGGGGTCCCCATTCTGAATCTGGAAACTAGGAAGCCGAGAAATTTTGTTTCGGTATCCGTTTCTCTCCTGGTTTCCTGGCTTCCAGATTTTTGTTTTTGTGCTACATTGTTCTCCGATGGCAGATGATCGCTGGTGAACCGGAAGGTTCGCTGGAGGAAAGTCCGAACACCATACGGCAGCATGCCGCGTAGAATACGCGGGCAACGTTCGCGAAAGTGGGCGTTAACGGAGAGTGTCACAGAAAACACACCGCCGGTTCTTTGAGAAAAGCGCAGGCAAGGGTGAAAAGGCGAGGTAAGAGCTCACCGCTCGCGGAGCAATTTGCGAGGCACGAAAAACCCCATGCGGTGCAAGACAAAACAGAGGAAGGGCAGCCGGCCCGATTTAACCCTCGGGTATGTCGCTAAGATAAATGATCATCGTCCCGAAGAGATTCGGGAGACAGAATTCGGCTTATCGCCATCGAAACCATGAAGGGCGCTTTCGCAAACGAAGGCGCCCTTCGCTTTTCTAAGCGACTGACGGACGCAGACTGGCTTTTTTGCGCAGGAGCGGGAGAACTTTTTCCACCAATGCGTCGGCTGTGATGCCGTGTTTTTTGCGCAAGATTGGGACGGCGCCGTGCTCGATAAAATGATCCGGCCAACCGACGCGAACCACCGGAGTATTGATCATTTGCGAGTGCAGATGTTCCATCACGGCGCACCCGAAACCGTTGTGCAACACATGATCTTCGATGGTGCAGACAACCTCGACGCTGCGCGCGAAAAATTCGAGAGTGCCCGTGTCCATCGGTTTGATCCAGCGCGGATTGATTAGCGCAACGGAAATCCCTTTCTCTTCGAGTTTGCGCGCCGCTTCTTCAGCTACTTCAAACATGTTGCCCAGCCCGAAGATTGCCACGTCGCGCCCATGCTGCACAACTTCCGCTTTGCCGATTTCGAGAAGCCGCGGTTCCGGTTTGATTTTTGCGCCTGTTCCCGATCCTCGTGGATAGCGGACGGCGATCGGACCGGAGTTGTAATGCGCCATTGTCCAGAGCATATCGACAAATTCATCTTCGTTCTTCGGCTGCATGTGCACCCAATTCGGGATGTGCCGCAGGTAACCGATGTCGAACAAGCCATGGTGCGTCGGGCCGTCGTCGCCGCTTAATCCGGCGCGGTCCATGCAGAGTCTGACGTTTAATTTTTGGATGGCAATGTCGTGAATCGCCATGTCGTAGGCGCGCTGGAAAAACGTGGAATAGATCGTAAGAAACGGCGTCATCCCTTGCGTCGCCAACCCACAGGCAAAAAGCGTGGCGTGCTCTTCCGCGATGCCGACGTCGAAATAGCGGGTCGGATGCGCCTTGGCAAAATGCGAAAGTCCTGTCCCGCTCGGCATCGCCGCCGTGATGGCGACGAGCTTCTGATTTGTCTCCGCAAATTTCGCCAGCGTTTTGCCGATGATTTCCGAATAGGTGGGCGTCGGCGTCGGCGCCGTCTCGCCGCTCTCAATCTTGTATTTGCCGAGACCGTGAAATTTGTCGGGCTGTTTAATGGCCGGTTCGTACCCTTTGCCTTTCTTGGTGAGAATGTGCAGCAGCACCGGCTCTTCCTGCGTCTTCAAAAACTCGAAGGTCTGTGTCAGCAACGGGATATCGTGTCCATCGATTGGGCCGTAGTAGCGCAGACCGAGTTCCTCAAAAATCACGCTCGGAACGAGCAAACCCTTGACGCTTTCTTCCACTTTGTGCGCGAGCTGCACGCCGGTTTTTCCAAGAATCGCCTGGACGAAATCGCGCGCCTTATCGTGCAGATGCGCATAAGTGGGATTCGTCACGATGCTGTTTAGGTAATTAGCGATCGCGCCGACATTCTTTGCGATCGACCATTCGTTATCATTGAGCACAACAATGAAGCGCTTCGTGTGCGCTTTGACGTTGTTCAGCGCTTCATAGCTGATCCCGCAGGTGAACGCGGCATCGCCCGCCACCACCACGATGTGCTCGTCGCCACCGCGCAGATCGCGGCCAACCGCCATACCAAGTGCAGCGGAAAGCGCCGTCCCGGCGTGGCCCGCGCCGTAGCAATCGTGCTCGCTCTCCGTCCGCAAAAGAAAACCATTGAGACCGCCGAATTGCCGCATCGTATGGAAACGGTCGAGCCGCCCTGTAAACATTTTGTGGACATAACCTTGGTGACTGACATCCATCACGAAGCGGTCACGGGGCGTGTCGAACACGCGATGCAAGGCAATCGTCAGTTCCACAACACCGAGGTTTGGCCCGAGGTGACCGCCGGTTTGGGAGAGGACTTTGATCAGCTCATCGCGCACTTCCTGTGCAAGCTGCGGCAAGTCTTGTTCACTCAGCGCTTTGATGTCCGCCGGCGAGCGGATCCCATCGAGCAAACGCCTGGGCGCGACTGCCGCGGAGGTTTGATGATTTTCAGAAGAGTCTGATTTCGTCATTTGTGCTTGGGGATTCGTCGGCCACGTGTACCGATGTCTCTGGCTCCGGCGCTGGCTCGAACTCTTTAACTACGGTTTTGCCCGCGCTGTTGCGCGCAATGATCTCGATCTTTCGCTCAGCGTTGGCAAGCCGTTCCTGGCAAATTTTCACCAGATTCATTCCTTCCTCGTAGCGCACGATCAGATCCTCCAGCGGGAGTTTCCCCGACTCCATCTGCTCGACGATTTTTTCGAGCCGATCCATCGCGCCTTCGAAGTTAAGCTCTGACTCACGCGGCTTCGATTTGCTGCTCATGGAGAGAACGGGCAATTAAGCACAGCTTGGCCAAGAGAAAAGGGCGGCTTCTGAGCTCACATTCAACCGCGGATTACGCGGACGAATTGGATCGGGGAGCACAGGCTGCCGGCCTGTCGGTTTCGGCAGCTTGCCGGAATTTCTTCCGTATTGCACGACGTGATTCACCCGATTTGTTTCCGA
>QHNK01000084.1 GCA_003218415.1 Verrucomicrobiota bacterium
CGGCGCCACACAGCGCCCGGCCTTCCACGCTGTCGTAACCGTAGCCGTAACTCATGACGAGCGAGCCGAGATTCGCGTAACCCAGCCCCAGCGTGCGGAAAATATGCGAGTTCTCCGCGATGTCTTTGATCGGGTAGCTTGCGTTATCGACGATGATCTCCTGCGCGGTGATGAAAATGCGCACAGCCGCTTTGAATCGCTCGACATCAAAATCGCCGTCGGCAGTTTTGAACTTCATCAAGTTCAGCGAGGCGAGATTGCAGGCCGTGTTGTCGAGGAAGAGATACTCGCTGCATGGGTTCGTCGAATTTTGCCGGTCTGTGCCTTTGCACGTATGCCATTTGTGGATCGTCGTATCGAATTGCATTCCAGGATCGCCGCAGACCCATGTGCCTTCGGCGATTTTGCGCAGCAACGCGCGCGCGTTTTTCTTCTCGCATGGCTGGCTGTCCGTCACGCGGCGCGTCCACCATTCCCGCCCCTCCTGCGCTGCTTCCATAAATTCGTCGCTCACCCGCACGCTGACGTTTTCGTTTTGATACATCACCGATCCGTACGCGTCGCCGTTGTAGCTGCCGTCATAGCCGTGCTCGATGAGTGCCCACGCTTTTTTCTCTTCCTTTTGCTTCGCGTCGATGAACTCTTCGATGTCCGGGTGCCAATCCTTGAGCGTGTTCATCTTGGCCGCGCGACGCGTCTTGCCGCCGCTCTTCACAACGTTCGCAACTTGGTCGTAAACTTTTAGGAATGAGAGCGGACCGCTCGGTTTGCCGCCGCCGCTCAATTTTTCTCGTGTCGATCTAAGCGAAGAAAGATCGGTCCCGGTGCCGCTTCCATATTTGAAAAGCATCGCCTCACTCATGGCCAGGCGCATGATGTCTTCCATCGTGTCGTTCACGCTTTGGATGAAACACGCGCTGCCCTGCGGATATTCGTATTGCGAAGGCGCGCGCTCCGCTTTGCCAGTCTCGCGATTGTAAAAATAGTTGCCCGCTCCCGCGCCTTTGCCCACGCCATATTGATGATGCAAGCCAACGTTGAACCAGACCGGCGAATTAAATGCGCCGTGCTGGTTCAGGCAAAGCCAGGTCAGTTCATCGTAGAAAATTTCCGCTGCTTCGGCGTCCGCGAAATAACCATCCGCTATACCCCAATCCGCGATCGTGCGCGTGACGCGATGAATCAACTGCCGCACCGAAGTTTCTCTTCCGCCTTTGTATGGATCGGTGCCGTTGGCGATATCGCCGTAGAAATATTTTGAGACCGCTATCTTTGTGGCGAGCGCACTCCAGCTCTTCGGGACTTCAATGTCCTCCTGTTTGAAAATAACTTTGCCGCTATCATCAGTGATTTCAGCAGTGCGCCGTTCCCATTCGATTTGATCAAGGGGTGTAACGACGGCATCACTGAACACGCGTTTGAAGTGCAGGCCGCGATTTTTCCTTTTTGCCGTCGTGTTTTTTCGGCCTGTGGCGGATCGAGGCGGTCTGTTAAGTGAAGCGGGCGGAATTCCGGGTTTTAGTTGAATCATGGCGGTGAGGGAGGGGTTAATTTCCGAATAAGATGCGAATACTGGTGAACAGCGGCGCCAACAACCTGTGAATACCAGTCAACAACAAGTAATAGCGTGGCTGTCCGGTTGGATATACAATATGCAGTAAGCCGGATAGCCATGGCAAGCCAAAAATTGTAACATTTTTTTGCCGCGTGGCGCAGACAGTCCTGTCTGCGTCCCCTCAAGGAGGGGCGATCTCCAGATCGCCCCAACGGTGGACTGGGAGAGCGCCGCTCCTTGCGTGCCTGCGCTTACACGATGGTCTGCGTTACTTGACGATTTCACGTAGCGTTTGCATTCGATGTTGGATGTTGAACGTTGGGCGTTCGACGTTCTCTTCTTGGTTAAGGAAGGGTGGCTGAGTCCGGTTTAAGGCACTCGACTCGAAATCGAGCGTGGGGAAACCCACCGTGGGTTCGAATCCCACCCCTTCCGCCATCCTGCTTCGCAGGATTGGCAGCTGCTATTGGTGCAATCAAAGACATGCCCAATCACATTGGCGGTGGTGAAATTCGAAAAAGTGATGCATAGTTTTTCCCCGCGAGGTGTAGTCGTTATTTCCCGCGTTCGCTGCGGCAACAATTTGAAGCGGCGCGGGTCGCCGCATGGAACGCGCTTTTGCAAACCGAACCGAAGCAGGCCGGCTGCTTGCGGAGAAGCTCGTCAATTACGCCGGTCGCGCTGACGTGATCGTGCTTGGCCTGCCGCGAGGCGGTGTGCCAGTGGCATTCGAAGTCGCGCAGCGTCTGGGCGCGCTGCTCGATGTTTTCATCGTGCGCAAGCTCGGTGTGCCGGGTTTCGAAGAACTGGCAGCCGGCGCGATCGCTTCGGGCGGGGTGCGCGTTCTAAATGAGGATGTTATGCGCGCAATACCGCACGCAGACGAGGCCATCAACGCGATCACCGCCAGAGAAACAGCCGAATTGGAACGACGCGAGCAGATTTATCGTGAAGGACGTCCCCCACCCGAACTGCGCGATCGGATTGTCATTCTGGTGGATGACGGGTTGGCCACCGGAGCAACGATGCGTGCCGCGGTGAAAGCGTTGCGGGAGCGCGGCGCCGCAAAGATTGTCGTGGCAGTGCCGGTCGGTCCACCAGACACCTGCCACGAACTCGAAGAACGAGCCGACGAAACAATCTGCCTGAGCACGCCTGAATTCTTTCAGGCTGTCGGCCAATACTATGAAGATTTTTCACAAACCAGTGATGAAGACGTGCGCGAGTTACTCAGCCAGGCCGCACAAAACACGACCTGAACCAAATCTGAATCGAGTTCACATCCTAATCTTACTCTCGCTCATGCTCTTGCTGTTGGTCGAAATGGAAGGTGTGAGATCAGGAGTAAAAAATGAATGAAGTGCAAATCCAAGCTGGGCGCGCAGTTCTCTCTGGAAATTTGATTATTCCCCAAAACGCGGCCGCGCTCGTGCTCTTTGCGCACGGCAGTGGGAGCAGCCGGCACAGTCCGCGCAATCAATTTGTCGCGCGCACACTAAACGATGCCGGGCTGGGAACGCTACTTTTTGATTTACTCACGCCGGACGAGGAGGCGATCGACGTGCACACTCGCGAGCATCGATTCAACATCGGCTTGCTGGCGGAACGCCTTGTCCACGCCACAAAATGGGCAAAACAGCAAGAGCAAACGCGCGATTTGCGCATCGGCTATTTCGGCTCGAGCACCGGTGGAGGAGCGGCTCTGGTGGCAGCGGCGGAGATTCCAGTGGATGTCGGCGCTGTGGTTTCACGCGGCGGACGTCCCGATCTGGCCGGCGAGGCGTTGCCAAAAGTGCAGGCGCCAACGTTGCTGATCGTCGGCGGCAACGACGACATTGTGATCGAGCTAAACGAAATGGCGCGCGATCAAATGCGCTGCGAAGTAAAGCTGGAGATATTGCCCGGCGCGACGCACCTTTTTGAAGAACCGGGCGCGCTGGAGAAAGTAGCCAACCTCGCAAGCGATTGGTTTAACGCGCATCTCGCAGCGAAATGACGAATGACGGATGTCTAATGACGAAGGAATGACGAAATCCGAATGACCAAACGGGTTGTTGGCGTGTGTTTCGTCATTTGAGCATTCGTGCTTGTTTCGACATTTGTCATTCGTGCTTCGTCATTCTTTGTATGTCACTACCCGTCCCCATAAGCTTTTCGTCCCCCAGATGCCGGCGCGCAGGCATTCCAGTTGCACTATCTGGCTGTGGTCGACGAACAGATTCACGTCTGCGCCGTAGTTTTTGATGTACCACGCGAACACATCGGGATCAGCGGCTTCGAACATCAGCTTCTCCATGCCGAGCTCGTCAATGAATTTCGCGGGAACATCCGTGCGCCACGGATCGACATTTTCGGTGATGCCTTCGCTCTCGATCATGATGATGTCCGCGCCGGCTTCGAGAAATCGTTTTGCCTGAGCAACAGCCCAGTTCGGATCGCGTGTGCCTTCGGCTCGCAACTCCTCCGCCGCTGTTGCGCCGCCGGCGCCAAATTGAATTCCCACTTCCGGTTTCGTTTTCAATCCGGATTTGCACACCAATTCAATCAGCCGCAGCCAATCATCAGTCGGAATGGAAACGAAACCGGCTGAGATTTCGATGATGTCGAAACCCAGCTTCTTGCATTCGGCGACATATCTGCGAACCGCATCGCCGCCTTGGACAAGCACCCGCTCGATGAAACCACCGGTTGAAACGAGCACATCATGTTTGTGACAAAGACCAATAATTTCTCGCACAGCTTTTTCTGGCATCAGCGTGAACGAGCCGCCGGCAAACTTCAGCGAATCGACGTACGCCCCCATCGTTTCGAATAAATCTGCGAGATAACGCCGGCCGACTATGGAGTAGTACGGTCCGCGGATTTCGGTTAAGCCGCGCTTCCGCGGTTTGGCTTCACGCTCGTTAATGTGCAGAAACCGGAAACCGCGCTCGGGCTGTTTCGATTTTCGCTTCATCGCTCCTCATATTGAAAACGTCGAGCGAACGCTCGCTGGCTGTCTGGGGAGCACAGGCTGCTAGCCTGTAGTTTGCGGCAGCTTGCCGCGAACCTGTCGTGCGATTCAGGTGTTTGCGTTGCCAAGGTGCATTCGGCCAGCGGCCGAATGCTGCAGGCTGGCAGCCTGCGCTCCCCAATCACTCGCTAACTCGCGTGGTGGTGTCTAAATTGCGAGTCGAATGATGGGGCCACCCGTTCACAGCTTCACCGCCCTAACGACTGATCTCTACGAGGTCACGATGGCATACGGTTACTGGAAGGCTGGTGTGTCCGATCATGAGGCAGCATTCCACGTTACTTTTCGGCACAACCCGTTCGGTGGACAATTCACAGTCGCCTGCGGACTGGCAACGGCGATCGATTTCCTCCGCATGTTTCATTTTACCGAAACAGAAATCGCTTATCTCGCTTCGCAACGCGGGAATGATGGCAAGCCGTTGTTTGATTCTGGCTTTCTGGATTACCTGCGCGATCTGCGTTTGACCTGCGACATCGATGCAATACCGGAGGGGACACTTGTCTTTCCGAACGAACCGTTGATCCGGGTTAGCGGTCCAGTTGCCCAATGCCAGCTGTTGGAGACGACCCTGCTGAACATCTTGAATTTTGAAAGCCTGATCGCGACGAAAGCAGCGCGCGTCTGTCTGGCTGCTAAGAATGATCCAGTAATCGAATTTGGTCTGCGCCGCGCGCAGGGCGTGGATGGCGGGTTGACTGCAGCCCGCGCCGCTTACATAGGCGGCTGCGTCGGCACATCGAATTTACAGGCAGGCGAACGATTCGGCATTCCAGTGAGCGGGACACAAGCGCACAGCTGGATCATGTTTTTTGAGAGCGAGGACGAGGCGTTTCAAACATATGCCAGCGCAATGCCTAACAACTGCGTGTTGCTGGTGGACACATACAACTCCATCGAAGGAGTGCGTCATGCCATCGACGTAGCCAGCCAGTTGCGGAAAGAAGGGCACGAAATGATCGGTGTGCGCCTGGATTCCGGCGACCGAGTCGCATTGAGCATCGAGGCGCGGCGCATGCTCGATAAGGCTGGTTTCACAAATGCGAAAATCGTCTGCTCGGGTGATCTGGACGAACACGTTATCGCGGACATGAAACAGGGCGGCGCGAGGATCGACATGTGGGGCGTGGGAACAAAGCTTACGACCGGCCAGCCGGACGCTGCTTTGAGCGGCATTTATAAGCTCGGCGCGGTGCGCCATCCCGGCGGTCAATGGCAATACCGCATCAAGCTTTCCGATGAAGCTGCCAAGACTTCATGCCCAGGCTTATTGCAGGTTCGACGGTTTCAGCAGCCAGACGGCAGATTCATCGCGGATGCGATTTACGAAACCGATCATGCGATAAGCGAACCTTGTGTGGTTGTCGATCTTGAAACGGAGAAGAAAACGGAAATTCCTGCGAAGACCGACTACTCCGATTTGCTAGTGCCCGTCTTCCGCCGAGACCAACTAGTTTACCAGACGCCGAACCTCGAGGCATCGCGTGAGCATGCGCGCAAACAACTCGATTGCGCGCCGCCCGAGATTTTGCGGTTGAAGAACCCGACGCCTTACAAAATCGGCCTCGAGCGATCATTGCACGAGTTAAGAGCCACATTGATCGCGCGCGCCCAGGAACAATTGAAGTGAATCATTCATCCGGAGCCTTCTTCCGCCTCTCCCTTGGCAAGGGAGAGGGTAGGGTGAGGGTTCGCATCGCGGATCCTATGCGCTGGAAAACCCCTCACCTTAGTCCTCTTCCCTTGACCGAAAGGGAGAGGCGAATGAGGTCGTAGCACGAGACGCAGATCCAAGATGAACGCTCTAATCATTGTTGATCTTCAGAATGATTTCCTGCCCGGAGGCGCACTACCTGTGCCGCATGGTGACGAAATCATCGCGCTTGCAAACAAATTGCAGCGAAAGTTCGAGCTAGTTCTTGCAACTAAAGATTGGCATCCGCCTGATCACGGCAGCTTCGCGGCAAATCATCCGGGTAAAAAACCTGGCGATCGGATTATGCTCGACGGCATTGAACAAATCCTATGGCCGGTGCATTGCGTTCAAAACACGTACGGCGCCGAGTTTGCGCCCGCATTCGACACGAGCCGAATCGCTCATGTTTTTCACAAGGGCGTCGAGCGAAGCATCGATAGCTACAGCACGTTCTTCGACAACGCGCATCGCCGGGAAACCGGTCTTGCTGATTATTTGAAGAAGCGATCGGTCAAGAACATCTACCTCATGGGCCTGGCGTTGGACTATTGCGTCAAATACAGCGTGCTGGATGCTCGGCACCTCGGACTGAACACGCGCGTCATCCTCGATGGCTGCCGCGGAATTGAGCTTGAGCATGGCGACATCGATCGCGCCCTGGATGAAATGATACAAGCTGGCGCGACTATCTTAAAGAGCGCCGATCTGTAGCTGGAGTTCGTTGGAACGCCGCGCTGCGGCGTCTGCGTCGTGGGACCAGGGTTGTTCGTGAGTAAAGGGGTTTGGCGCGGATGGAACGCGCCAAACCCCGTAACCGGTCAGAAGAGTCGAATCTCGTCGCAAGAGCCGAATAGTTCTTACTAAGGCACGCGTGTTACCGTGCCCTCAAACACTGGTGAGCCTGGACCGGTCTGGATCATCCAAAGCTGCCTGCCGCTTGCCTCGACGAATATGTCAAAGCTTGCACCTCCGGTAAATGAGAGCGTGCCGGTACAATCCGTGTTTACGGTATAGGTTCCTAGCGATCCGCTGGAATGGATAATCGTGCCATTAATGCTGACCGTGGCGAACGGGCTGACCAGCGTACCATCTCCATTGAAATCGATCCCTTCTACGATGGCTTTTGGTTGCGCAACACCGCCGACGATGTTCCACCCGTGCGTGGCGAATAGATAGGAACCCCTCAGCATGTACACGCCGCATGGTTGCGGACCGAGCGCCGCCCGCGCGGTATCGGACGTGCCCAGCGCCATTGCGGTGACCAGGCTGACCAACGCGCACGCGAACAGTGAGCAGCTCGTTATCATCTTGATTAGTTTTGTCTTCATAATTATTGCTTCTTTCTGTTTAAGTTTTTCTTGTTTTGGCCTTCTTTGGCTGCTCATCGTGAGGAGTCATTTCAGGCCGTTCACCGAAGTACAGAACGGAAAGCAGCGCGAGGTTACGGGGGAAATGTCGGAACTTCGTCAAACAAAAGGAAACAAAGAAAGGGAAGTCTCTGTTTGGTTCCGGCGATCGAAAGAGAGTCTTTGTTTTCTTTGTTGCCTTCTATTAGCCGAGAAATACCATCGAGCGCGCAATCGCCAACACACCAGGGCGGGTGCTTCTCCGCAGACGGAGAAACAATCAGCCGCCACACAGTGAAGCGTGACGGCTGATCGCGAACTGCTTCAGAGCTATTGCCCGCTACTGTTTGACCATGGAACCGCCGGCTACGATGCCGCCGGTGGGGTCTGTACCCACATACTTGAGCTGCCTTCCGCCATCGCCGATCACGAAGTGGCGGCGATGGTCCCCTGGCAAAGTCATGGTGCCGGTACCGTTCGCATTCACAGTATAGGTCCCGGTGACATTCTGACTCCAACTCGCATTCAATATGGCGCCGCCACCGAAGTTAAAGACCAGGCGTGCCGTGAAGCCGCCTGCGCCATCGAACGTATACAAGCCCGCTTCGTCCACTGGCCCATAGACGCTTATGGGCGGGGGTACGGGTGGTAACCCGGGGCTTACTGGAAAAAAGCCCGAGAAAGAGTCGGCATAACTGCCGTTGAGGCTACTCAGATCATAGGCTTGGGCACGCGGCAGGGAGACTTGCATGATTAATGCGACTACCCCCAGCGCCAGAACCGACCTGAAGAGCCGGGCCTTCGACATATTGGGAATGCTTCTTGTGAACATAATGTTTTGATTTTTCATAAACTAATTTCCTTTTCTTGTTTTTGCCTTCATTGGCTCCTCGTCGTGAGAAGTCATTTCTGGCCGTTCATTGAATTACAGAACGGAAACCAGCGCGAGGTTACGCGGAGAATGCAGAAACCTTAAGAACCACGGATTACGCGGAGTTCACGGATTGGGAGTGTAGAGGCAGCCGTGTCGGCTGCTTTGGCCTAAATGCAGGCGGCACGCCTGCCACTACAGAAACTATTTCGGCGCTAGGGAGGCGACGATTTTTTCGAAGCACGGATCGCCTCGGAGCGGGTCCCACCATGGCATCAGTTTCAGTTCACCGTAGCTGACGTTGCTGGGCGGACGGACGGCGATGGCAAGCTGTTCACAGGCGAGATCTTTTTCTCCAACC
>QHNK01000085.1 GCA_003218415.1 Verrucomicrobiota bacterium
GCTCTCTTTGTGTGGTCGATTCCGGCAGCTCCAGCTTGAGTGAATGCAGGCCAAGGTCGCGACACATCTTGTCTTTCGAACGCACATAGGCACGCGAAGCTGGATTCTCTCCAACGAGAATCACGGCGAGTCCTGGGGTAATGCCTTTTGCTTTTAGCTCCGCGATCTCGCGACGAAGATCCACGTACACTTTCTCCGCGATTGCGCGGCCATCGATCAATTTCGCCATAGTTGAAGGAGGCAATTGAGACACGAATTACACGAATTGTCACGAATGCCAGAGTCAATCAGTCTGAATTCGGTTCGTGTAAATTCGTGAAATTCCTGTCTCAGCGCATTTCAACCAGCTCCATCATTGCGTTCTGCAAGGCGAGGCGTTCGCCCTCAAATTCCTCAGGCGTAGTTGTCGATTTGACGTTGTGCGGGCGGTTGATAAGCACGCGTACTTTGGCAAAAGGTCGCGGCACGATGAACCGATCCCAACTTCCCAGTCGCCAACAGCGCGAATATTCCAGATTCATCGGCAACACCGCCGCGCCCGATTTTTGGGCGAGAAAAATGATTCCCGGGCCGAGTTCGTAGGCCGGGCCGCGCGGACCGTCCGGAGTGATCACTACATCGCCACCGGCCGCGAGCACCTGCGTGAGCTGGAGAATTGCGCTCGCGCCGAGCCGCGAACTAGAGCCGCGAACCACATCGTAGCCAAAACGCTGAACGGCGTCGGCCAGCAAATCGCCGTCGCGGCTGGCGCTGATCAATGCAGCGCCATGCCGTTGCGGAAAAAAACGGCGCAAGATCAATGGGAAGACCAGCAATCGATTGTGCCAAAGCGCGCCGATATAATTTTCCGTGACCGGTCTGCCAACGATACCCGCGCGGTCGTCGATTTCATAGCGCAGCGTACGTCCCCAGAGCTGCAACAAGCGAAATCCAAACGCGACCAACCATCGCGCGAGCCGACCTTCGATTTTCAACTTTTGCTCGGAGTTCCGCGTTTACGCGGCCCACCGCCCGTGCCTGCCGCCTGAAGGCGGAACTCCAAACGGCCCGCGCGTTTGCTCGCGCTCTTCCGCTTGTTTTTCTTTCGCGAAGTTTTCGCCGGAGCGCTCTCCTGTCCCCAACGGTATGCTCTGGGACTGGGCAACCCAATTTGATCAAGAATGCGCCAGACGACTGTGTCCACCACGGCAGTTAAGGAACCGGGGCGGCTGTAAAACGAAGGAATTGCTGGGAGAACAATTGCCCCGGCTTCAAGCAGCGTCACCACGTTACGCGCGTGAATCAGATTCCATGGTGTTTCCCGAGGCACGAGAATTAATTTGCGTCGTTCTTTCAAGAAAACATCGGCTGCGCGCAAGAGCACGCTGTCGCTGGAACCGGAAGCGATTCGCCCCAGCGTGGCCATCGAGCAGGGGACAATCACCATCGCGTCAAAACGCGCCGAGCCGCTCACGAACGGCACGTTCATGTCGCTTTCAGAATGCTGGGAGACTTCCGAAGGAGTTTTCAAATCATCCAGTTCCTGCTTCGCAACCTCTCTCGCGTACGCACTCATGACGAGATGCACCTCATGCGCGGCGCAATCGATCTGCGCGAGCAATCTTTGCAGATAGATCGCTCCGCTGGCGCCGGTCGCGGCGATTACCAATTTCATTGCCTTTTTGTCAAATTAGAGATTCCTCGACTTCGCTCGGAATGACAACGTGGCGGCTCAACATGAGAGAAAACGTGCGCATCCAGAGCTAACAAATTTTCGACAAGTAATACGGCAGCATGTCCTGCCAGTAATTCCAATCGTGGCCGCGCCATTTTCCGTCGTCGAGCCAATGCTTGATCCCTTTTGAATTCAAGCCTTCAGACAAACGATAGGATTCATGACGCGCATTGTCCCATTCGCCTGTGCCGATGATGATGGTCATATGATTGTATTTCCACGGGTCGGTCGTGTTCGGCAGATATTCATAAGGGCTGTTGAAGTAAATGTTGTCGTCGTGATAGCCGTCGAAAAATGAGCTGATGTCGAATGAGCCGCTCAAGCTAATGAGATGACTGACGGCGTCGGGATGACGAAAGGCAATGTTTGCTGCATGATAAGCGCCCAGGCTCGCGCCGCAGACTGCGACCCGATGGGCAGAAGATTCGCGGCGCGCAAGGTCGAATACGTCGTGGACAATCACATTTTCATACGCGTTGTGCGTGCGTATTCGGTCGGCGGGATGAATCGATTTGTTGTAAAGACTTTCGAGATCGGTCGCGTCGGGGCAGTAAACGGTGATTTTGCCACTGTCGATGTACCCGGCAACTGAGCCGACTAGACCGAAATCTTTGTTCTCATAATAGCGGGCGCCCGAAGTCGGAAACAAGATCAGTGGCAGCCCGCCGCCGTTTCCGAAAACGAGCATCTCAAACTCGCGGCTGAGCCAGGGCGTGTACCATTTGATGTAGCGTTCGTTCATGAACTTGGAGCGAGCATCTTGATGGTGACCCGATGAAATCGCAAGCGAAAGGGTTGCACTACATTTGATCTTCGCGAAGCGTCTCGGTTTCGATGCCGAAACACACGCTTACCGGTAATATCAAACGGCATCGGGCTTTTCACTCCAGGGTCTTGGGAAACCAGCGCGATGTATTCGTTTATTTGCCGCCTGGTTATCGGCGGTTCTCGTCAAGACGTTACCCGGTTTTATATATGCACGACGGGCAGAACGTTTTCGACGCCGCCACATCGTTTGCCGGAGTCGAATGGGGCGTCGATGAAACGGCGCAGCGATTGATCCATCGAAAACTGATCGAGCCGCTTATCATCGTGGCGGTGGCAAACATCGGCGAAGAACGAGTCCACGAATACGCACCGACGCCCGGTGTGATCGAACCGAAAGGCCATCCCAGAAAGCGCAGCCGCGGCCTGGCCCATATTTACGGGCAATTTTTGATCCAGGAATTGAAGCCGTTCATCGACAAAAAGTATCGAACCAAGCCGGATGCAGAATTTACCGGGCTCGGTGGATCATCGCTCGGCGGTTTGGCCACACTGGCGATGGGAATTTTTTATTCCGAGGTATTCACACGTTTAATTGTGATGTCGCCATCGATTTGGTGGGACGATTACGCGATCTTCCGGCTGGTGGGCATTCTCGGTGAAAAGCCACCGCTGAAAATCTGGCTCGACACTGGCACGGGCGAGCCCGGTTGGGAACTGACCCGGTACTTACGCGATTACTTAATCGACAAAGGCTGGCAGCCCGGTGTCGATCTTAGTTACCTCGAAGTCAAAGGCGCCAACCACAGCGAAGCCGCGTGGGCAACGCGCGTCGAACCGGCGTTACGATTTTTGTTTCCGCCAGTGAAATAAATTCCAAATACCAACATCCAAGCTCCAGAGAAGCTCCAATATTCAATAGTCAAACTTGGAAGGCGACGCTTGGAAATTTTTGATTGGAATCTCTCTGGATGTTGGAGCTTGGAATTTGGTGTTTTCGTCATCTCCCAACCGGCGGAACCGGCGGAGGGTTAGGCGGCAACGGTTCAGGAGGCGGCATAGGTGTCGGCGGACCTGGTTTGGGTGGCGATGGATTTTCCGGCATTGGTGTCAGTCTCGTGTCATGTCGAGCGAAGTCGAGACATCTCTTACTGCTATTTTGATCAGTGCACAGAGATAAACAATTCAGAGATTCCTCGACTCCGCTCGGAATGACAAAGTTACTGCAGCCATTTGCCGTAAACTTGATAAACGCGCACATAGCCGCCTATGAAATC
>QHNK01000008.1 GCA_003218415.1 Verrucomicrobiota bacterium
CAGGTTTACCAGCAGCCCAACGCAAGCAATCCCGATTGCCTCGTTAAAATGAATTTCAAGTGGAACAAACAGCCGGTGGACAGATTCCCCTGCCATCAAGAGCGCCACAATAGAGAGCACCACGGCGCTCGTAAACCCACCAAGCACCCCAATTTTTCCCGTGCCGAAACTGAATCGCGCGTTCGCGGCATTCCTGCGTGCGAGATAATAGGCCACGGCCGTGATCAAAAATGCAATCACATGTGTGCTCATGTGCCAGCCATCGGCCAGCAACGCCATCGAGTGCGACATTAACCCGACGGCGATCTCGACGACCATCATCGCGGCGGTAATACCGATCACAATGCGGGTCCGCCGTTCCGCGTGGGAAAAATCGGGAACGAAATTGTGTGCCTTGCGAAACTGGGAATGATCTGTCCGATGCATCGCGGAAATGTAACCGTGGTGGTGCCAACTGCCGAATCAAAACATTAGGCGCTCGCTGCGGCGAGCGCCTCTACAACATCAGCCCGCGGCGACGCCACAGGCCGATAAACGAAATAAGAATTAACAACGCGCCGAAGGTGCAAACGATGGCTGCGCCCGACGGCAGGTCCCACCAGAACGAGAGAAACAGACCAGCAATTCCGCCGACCCACGCGATCACCCACCCGATGAGCAAGCGGCGACTGATTCTCGTCGCCAGGTTGATTCCGCAAACGGCCGGAACAATCAGATAACTAAAAACGAGCAAAACGCCGGCGATGCGAACGAAGCTTGTCACCACCAAGCCGAAAATGGCGTAGAAGAGAAAATCCCACCAGCGCACGCGCAAACCTTTTTGGTAAGCCCCATCACGATCGAACGAGACGAGCAGGAACGAGCGGCGCAAAATGAAATGGAAGACGCCGACGGCGACAAAAAGTGCGAAGCATTTCCAAACTTCATACGGCGTTACGAGCAGAATATTGCCAACCAGCATGTTCTTGATTTCCTCGTCGCCTTCCGCCGCGCGGCTGAGCAGCAACACCGCAGCAGCAGCCGCCACGACATAAGAAATTCCAATGACCGCTTCCTGCGGGATTTGGCTCGAACGTTTTCCGGTTACAGAAAAAATGGCCCCTCCGACCAAAGTGAATCCGAGCGCGATGCCGAAAGTTGTCCAGCTTTGAAGATCGAGATGAAATAAAACGGCGAGACAAATCCCGAGCGACGCCATTTGCGCCATAGCGATGTCGATGAAAATGATTCCGCGCTGAACAACGTGCAGGCCGAGATAAACGAGCAACCACGGCAAAAGCACGCAGGCCACGATTGGCCAAAACATTACCTCCCACATAATTATTTCATCGCCGCGGCGATTCGTGAGACGAGTGCGTCGATTAGGGCCACGTAACTGTCGGTGCCCGGCAGTGCGCCGGGAAATTGCGCTACGTCTACAACTTTCGCTCCGGTCGATGCGGCAACCTTCTCGGCGATTTTGCGGTTGTGATACGGCTCGACCAGAACCGCTTTCACGTGCGCCGCTTTCATTTTTTCGATGACCTCGACGAGATGGGAAGGCGACGGCGGAATGCCCGGCTTCGGTTCGAGGAAGATGTCGATGTTGAATCCGAATCGGTGCGCGAAGTAAACCCACGATTCGTGATAGGCAGCGACCGGCTGGCCTTTGAACGGCAGCAAGGTTGTGCCCCACTGCTGGAGCTTCGAATTGATCGTCGCTTCAAACTTTTTGTAGTTCGCGTCGTAGGTCGCTGCGTTCGTTGAATCGACCGCAGAAAATGCTTGCGCGATATGCTGCGCGACCGCCTTGGCGATGATCGGGTCAATCATGAAATGCGGATTGCCGAGAGCGTGAACGTCGCCCGCGGCGCGCGTGAGCGTCGTCGGCACTCCCATCAACCTGATGCCTTGTGATGCCTGCACGCGACCGGGCTTACCTACTTCGATCTTAGGATTGCGCGCGTTTTGCAAGAGCGACGGCAACCAGCCCATTTCAAGCTCCGCGCCACCGTCGATGAGCACATCGGCCGTGCGCAATTGGACAACAAAGCTGGGACGCGCATCAACGAAGTGCGAATCCTCCGTCGGCTTCGCCATCACGGTCACGTTAACTTTGTCGCCGCCGATCTCGCGCGCGACGGCGCCGAAGTCGGGCAAAGTCGCGACCACATTGAGTTTGGCCTGCGCCGAGAAAGCACAAGCGAGGATTGTGGAAAGAATTAAGAGGATTTGTTTCATGAGTTTAAAATTTGTGAGCGCCATGCGCGCCGAGGATGAATTCCCACTGGAGAAAAATGGACTCGACTTGCCGTGCGGAGAGGAAAAAGTTCTTCTCCAGAAAATCCTGATTGTACTGCAATCGGATTTTTGAAAATTCAGTCGGATACCAGGTGAGATTTGCGCTGATTCGCCAACGTGATTGCCGATCTAAGTCGTCGGTAAACTCGGAATCCTGCATGTCAACATAGTCGCCACGAATGCCAGCGACCCATCCTTTCTTAAAGCCCCACAGCACCTGCGAATACAGTCCCCAATCGTGAAACGTTTCCGCGACAGGAAAAGAATCATTTGCGCCATGGCCAGCTTCGAAACGGCGATACATGAATTCGGTCTGCCATTTCACGAATGGAAACCCGCCTTCGGCACGCGCGCTTTTCCATTTGTAGAGCAGGTCTGCGCCGTAAATCTGAGTTCGTGAATTTGCGCCGGTCTCGTTGGAACCAAACGCGCCCGAAACGCCCGCCAACACTACCTGAGTTGGACTAAGGTCGACAGAATTTTCCCAGCGGGGGATCCAGACGAAATCCTGCAAGCCGCGCGCCTCACGATCGGTTGTTATGCGATCGAAAAACATTCCGTCCTCGCCAGGATTCCGGAACGAAAATCCTGTGCTGCCGCGTCCATTTTGCGACGCAAAGATTAATTGCGAATACCAAGGTAGAGGCAAAGTCCAGGAAGTTTGCGCGCCAACGCC
This sequence comes from Verrucomicrobiota bacterium, assembly GCA_003218415.1. GTDB lineage: Bacteria > Verrucomicrobiota > Verrucomicrobiia > Chthoniobacterales > UBA10450 > Udaeobacter. The sequence goes on from QHNK01000008.1 coordinate 2,957, forward strand.
GCGCAACCCGTCGGGCCCGAGAAATAAGCCGTTCACGAGAGGCGTGTCCACAAATTCCCAAGCATGCGGATGAACCGGGTTCAGGCGACCAAAGGCCGCGAAGAATTGCCCCGCTTTCAATTGCAGATTGAACGGCAGGCTAGTCGTTTGCATGAATGCTTCTTCGACTTCCACTTCCGTTTCATTGTCGTTATCCAATTTGAAAACAATATTGGCAAAACCTTCGAAGTACGGGTCCACCGCACCGTCGAGTGCGAGCTCAGTGTTGCGTGCGTTGAATCCCCGTTGCTGCGGATCGTGATCGCCCACTTCGATGTGATTGAGATCGCGCGCGCTGGAATAGGCGAGCGCGAACAGGCCGTCGAAGGAGATGTTCATGTAATTTCTGCCGCCACCGATCGTGATTGGCTGCGTTAACGGTGCACCAACGCCCGTGCTTGAGATCGTTTCCGGTGCCGATGTCACGACTGAAGTATCGGTGGTCGGAAAACCTCCTGGTGCAGGAGTGCCGCTTACAGCAGGCGCAGTTGCTGATGCAACGACAGACGTGTCCTCAGTTGGAAAGCGCGGCGGTACGCTCTCGGCTGGAGCGGCTGGACCCTCGGCGGCCGCAATGGGAGAAGGCTCCGGATTTTGCGGAAGCCCCGACTCGCCCGTGAGATTTGCCTTTTCCAACGCGGCCTGCTGATCTTTCACTTGTTGTTGCAACGCTTTCACCGTCTCAGTGAGGGATTGCACTTGCTGACGCAGCGCTTCGACATCGGCTGCTGTAGCCGGCGATGAAGTGGAAACGGGCGCCGTTACCTGCGCGAAAGCGGCCGCTACCGGAAAAATCGCCAGCGTTACTAAAATAATTTTTTTCATTAAAACTCCTGATTAAGAACGGGCAGATGATTGCCCACGAACTTTCTGCGTTCGGCGCGCGATGATTTGGCGGCGTAAGGAACGCGCTAAGCGCCGCTGCCCGCGTGAAGCGGGAATATCAACGGTTCAGGAGTGCGCGGGCGGTGCGTGCGCGAAGACGTGCGCTTTAAGGAAGAGCGGCTGAACCCACGTGGAGTTGAGTGCTCCGATTTTAGAGAACTGA
>QHNK01000009.1 GCA_003218415.1 Verrucomicrobiota bacterium
AAATCCCGATTGGGACATGTTGCCAATCAGAATGTGTCGATTAAGGTGCTGCGATTTTTACTCGTGATGTGCTGTTCACCTCGATTGCTGATCGTTTTTTCCGCGTTTCTTGCGAGCGCAGCCGTTCTTCATTCGGCGATTGCGGCAGAGGCCTATATGATTGTCGATGCGCAAACCGGTTACATTTTTGAACAGCAAGCGCCCAGGAAAAAATTGCGAGTCGGTAGCTTGACAAAAATCGCGACCGCTACCGTGGTGCTTGATTGGATCGAACAGAAATCGAGAAATCTCGATCAGACCGTTGCGATTCCTCAGGAAGCTTTTGTTGGCGCCTTGGAAAATCCTATCGGTTTCCAACCTGGTGACAGCATTACGCTGCGCGATCTTCTTTATGCGGCGCTCATCCAATCTGACAATATCGCGGCGTACACACTGGCGCACCACGTTGGTTCGCAATTGGAATCGCTTTCGCCGGGTGAAGGTCAAAAACTGACGCCGGTTGATTTGTTCGTTACGCAGATGAACGCCCTGGCCAGGCAGTTGAAGATGGAGCGCACCCGCTTCGTCAATCCGCATGGGCAGGACTACAAAGTGAAGCCGTTGCCCTTTTCAACGGCCGAAGACATGGCGCGCCTCACCCGATACGTCATGAACAAGGCGAGTTTCCGTTTTTACGTTTCGCAAAAGGAGCGCCAGATTTCATTCGAGCGCGCCGGGCACCGACTCAATTATGTGCTCCGCAACACGAACGAGCTTCTCGGCACAATGGGCATCGACGGGGTCAAGACCGGCCGCACCGCGCGAGCAGGGGATTGTTTGATTCTCTCGTCTAATCGCCAGCCGGAAGTCGTGACGCAAGGGAAGATGGTGAGCGTGTATCCGCGTCGTTTGATTGTGGTCTTGCTGGGTAGCGCCAATCGATTCGCCGAAGGCAGCGGCCTGGTGCAACGTGGCTGGCAGCTCTACGACCAGTGGGCCGCAGGCGGTCGTGTTGCTGATTCAAAGAAAACTCTTTGATCGGCGATGGCACAATGAAGCCGCGAATTGGCGTTTTGACCAGTGGTGGCGATTGCCCTGGATTGAACGCGGTGTTGCGCGGAGTGGTGCTCGCTGCGGAAAAACTCGGCTGGGAAGTGGTCGGTTTTCGCGACGGATTTGAAGGGCTACTTCCGCCCGGCAATCACGTCATTCTCGATCGGAAGAGCATTGATGGAATCATGGCACTAGGCGGGACGATCATTGGCACCACCAATCGCGGTCATTTCGTCGCCAAAGTGGGCGCTGGTGATCGGACGATCGTGCCTGCGAACGTGATTGCGGGCGCCAAGAAGATTCTGGACGAGCTTCACGTGAGAGTGTTGATCATCGTTGGCGGCGATGGATCGATGGTTACGGCCCAGCAATTGCAAGAGGCCGGCATCAATTGCATCGGCGTCCCGAAAACAATCGACAACGATTTGGAAGCCACTGCCACGACCTTCGGATTCGATTCCGCCGTCGATGTGGTGGTGGACGCGCTCGATCGGTTGCACACTACGGCGACCAGTCATCGCCGGGTGATGGTCGTCGAAGTAATGGGACGTCACGCGGGCTGGATCGCCTTGCACGGTGGCGTCGCGGGCGGTGCGGACATCATTTTGATTCCGGAAATCCCGTTTGACTACGACAAGATCGCCGGCGTGATCAAGGCGCGCGAGGCTGCTGGTTGTCTGGGAACCGTCGTCGTCGTTGCGGAAGGCGCACGACTAAGACATGGCGAACAAGTGAAGCGCGACGTAGAGGCAGGCGAGTTTCGCCTTGGCGGGATTGGCGACATGGTGGCGCGCGAAATTGCCAAACGCACCGGCAAAGAAACACGCTGCTGCGTGCTTGGCCATCTCCAGCGCGGCGGCGCGCCTACGACGTTAGACAGAATTCTCGCCACGCGTTTCGGTGTAAAAGCCGTGCAGCTGGCAAACGAAGGTCACTTTGGCTCGATGGTCAGCTACCAAAATTATCAGGTGCGCCACGTGCCGATCGCCGAAGCCGTCAACCGTCTCAAGCTGGTTCCTCCCAACGGGGAACTCGTCCAAACCGCGCGTGACGTGGACATTTCCTTCGGCGATTAGAGCACGCGCGACGCGTACCGTTCCATTTGTTTGCGCGCGATGAGCCAGACAAATGAAAAAGTTGTCGATGCGATGTTTCGCGACTTCGACTGGGCGAACTCGCCCGGTGCCGCTGTCATCGTGATCAAAGAGGGCAAACCTCTCTTTGCCAAAGGCTATGGTCTGGCAGATTTGGAAAAGAAAATCCCGTGCACGACGAATACGAATTTCCGGCTCGCGTCAGTCACGAAGCAATTCACGGCCATGGCTGTGCTTATTCTAGTCGCGCGGGGAAAACTTTCTTTGCAAGATCGTCTGCCGAAATTTTTCCCCGAGTTCCCGGCATACGGCGAAACGATTAGCCTGCATCATTTGCTCACCCACACTTCCGGCCTTCCCGATTATGAAGATTACATTCCGGGTGGTACTACCACTCCGTTGAGTGACGGCGATGTGCTCTTTATTTTGCGACAGCAGACCAAGGGTGATTTCCCGCCCGGCTCGCAATTTCATTACAGCAATTCCGCTTATGCGTTGCTCGCGTTAATCGTGGAAAATATTTCCGGGAAAACTTTTCCAGCATTCGTGAAAGAGAAGATTTTTAACCCGCTGGGCATGACGAATTCAATCGCCTACGTCGCAGGACTCTCCTGCGTGCCGAATCGCGCTTATGGTTACGTCAATGGAACAAGCGGCTGGGAATTGAGCGATCAAAGCGTCACCAGCGCGGTTTTGGGCGACGGCGGTATTTACTCTTCGGTTGGGGATCTCTTTAAATGGGACCTGGCGCTTTACACCGAAAAACTCATCAGCCGGAAAATGCTCGCAGACGCGTTTACTGCACATTCCAGCCGGTCGGACTTTAAAGACAGCGGTTATGGTTATGGCTGGTATGTCGGAAACTTCCGCGGCACGGAACGGATCTGGCATTACGGAAGCACCTGCGGTTTTTCTACAAGGATCGAACGTTTTCCGGGAAGAAGACTGAGTGTGATCGTGCTGACCAATCGTCGCGAAGCAGAAATTTCTCCAATCGTGGAAAAGTTGGTCGAACTATTTTGGTGAGTTCTTTGTGTCCTTTGCGGCCTTGGTGCGATGAAAATCGTTCTGGCGTACTCCGGTGGGCCTCGACACATCGATAGGTTCTCTGCTGGCTCATGCGACATCCGGGCAAGTGGGGTAGTATGCAGCTGCTCAATGACACAAACTGCTGCGCACGCGCAAAGCACCGACTCGGTGCTGATGATCCGCCCGGTCCGGTTTTATCCCAATCCGGAAACGGCGGCAGACAATGCGTTCCAGCGTGATGCCGATCGCGGCTCAGATGCGTTGACGCTGGCGGCGAGAAAAGAATTCGACGCAGCGATGCAGACGCTGCGCGCGGCTGGGGTAAACGTGCATGTCTTTGAAGACACCGCTGAGCCGGAAAAACCAGACGCGGTTTTCCCCAACAACTGGATCTCGACGCACGACGATGGGCGCATCGCCCTTTTCCCGATGTATTCAGCCCTGCGGCGACGCGAGCGTCGGCAGGATATCGTCGAGGAACTACGGCAGCATTATCGGGTCACCGAAGTGATCGATTACTCGGCGTTCGAGGATGAAGGTTGCTGCCTGGAAGGCACAGGCAGTCTTGTGTTCGATCACCTGAATAAAATTGCGTACGTCTCGCTCTCAAATCGCTCTAATCCGAACGTGATCGAACGCTTTACCGATGATTTCAGCTACGAGCCGGTCACCTTCACCAGCATCGGCTCTAATGGGGAGCCGATCTATCACACCAATGTGATGATGTGTATAGGCACGGCATTCGCGATGGTTGGCCTGGAGGTGATTCGGAATGAAGCCGATCGGCAACAGGTGCGAGCGCGCCTGGAGAAGGCCGGAAAGGAGATCGTGGAGTTATCGGCAGATCAGATCGCGAACTTCGCCGGCAATGCCATTGAACTACACAATAAGGGTGGAGAGAAACTGCTGGCGCTTTCCAGTCGCGCCGATCGAGCATTGACCGAGGACCAACGCGAAAGATTGAGCCGCTATGCGCGGCTCATCCTGCTTGAACTCCCTACGATTGAGCTTGGCGGCGGGAGCGCGCGCTGCATGATCGCAACGATTCACCTGCCGCCGCGGTTGCAGCAGCGCTCGTGAATGCAGTCGAGGGACGGCCTCGCCCGAAATACAGCGAGCTCGTTTACAACGGCTTCTGGTTCTCACCAGAACGCGAAGCGCTCCAGGCGCTCGTCACCGAAACACAACGCCACGTGACTGGCGTTGTGCGCCTCAAGCTTTACAAAGGCAACATCCTCGTCGCCGGCCGCAAAAGTCCAAAGAGTCTTTACGATCCAAAGATCGCGACGATGGAAGCCGATGCTTCGCAATACGACCAAAGCGATGCGACCGGGTTCATTCGGCTGAACGCGCTACGATTGAAACTACGAGCCGCGTCGAGATCACCCGCGCAACGCTACTCAGATTAGCGGACGGTCAGTTTATATGGTCCCTTGCTGTAGCCGCCATATGCGCCCACTTCAATGAAGTATTCCTGGCCAGGTTCGGCTTGCATGGAAAATTTCAGATCTGCGCCGTCCGCGTTTGCCTCGGTCCAGTCCCGTGCAATTGACTTATCCGCATTGAGCACCCGAATGTTTGGTCGCAAACGGCTTGAAAGATTTTCCAACTGCACCGTTAAGCTTTTTTCTTTCACGCCAGAGAACTGATAGAAATCCACATCCTTGCCATCCATGATGTTTGCCTCAATCGGCTCCCCCACTTTTAACCGAGTTGCTGTGAACGCATCATCGTTGGGCTCATATTGATCGTAGGCCTTTTGCGGCACCACCGAGAGCGTATATTGGCCGGTGCTGTACTTTCCGTACGAGCCGACTCCCACGTAGTAGCTTTTGTCAGGCTCAGCCGAGAACGAAAATTCCTCGTTTGCGCCGGGCGCGTTGGCTTCGCTCCAATCTCTCGCAATCGATTTATCTTGATTGTACAGAATCAGCGACGGGCGCAATGTGGTCGATCGATTCTCGAGATGCACCACGACAATGTCCCGCCGTTTCTTTGCGTCGCGATATTGAAATTTGAAAAAGTCCACGTCATCGGCCGGATTGATTTCTCCGGCGATGGTGGCGCCCATTTCGGCGACGTTGGCCTGTAGAATCGTGTTATTCGGTTCCTGCTCGGTGCCGCCTTTCACAGGGGTAGGGGCAGGGAGAGCCTCAGTGGTTTTGGCCAGAGACTTTTCGGTGTTCACGACCTTCGCTGCGGCTTCTTTGGCTGCCTCAGCTTTCTGTTTTGCAAGCTCAGGTTTCTGCTGCTGCTTCGCCGCTTCCGCCTCTTTAATGTTGTTCGCGACCTGGATAATTTGAGTTTGGTAATCTTTCGCGCCGCTCATGCAGGCTTGAAATTGATCTGCGTTTAGAGCTCTCGCTTCCTGAGCGATGCAACAGGTCTTGAGATGAATCGCGACTTTTTGCGAAGCGTCAGTCAGCTCTTGCACCTGTTGCTGACCCAGCGCGAGTTTACCTTTGATTTTGATGGCCTCCACACTTACATGCACGCTGTCGGCCGTTTGCTGAAAAATGCTGTCGCACTTTGAAGGACCGAAGATGCGATAAACGAAGTAGATAATGGCCAACAACAAGGCGGTTGCCGCGACGATGATGAGCGGCAGCTGGCTCTTCAAAACATTTCGTTTCGCGACCATGGCGTTCTCCGCCTGACTATCCTTTTCGTGCCAGACTCGGCCTTAGCTGGCAAGCGTGAATTGCTATCGCGACTGCGGAGTTGATTAAGATTCCAAACGGAGATTGTGGGGCTGATGTCTCACACCACATCATCGTCGCCGGCCGCAAAAGCCCGAATAGCCTTTACGATCCAAAGATTGCGACGATGGAAGGCGATGCTTCCGCGTATGACCAAAGCGACGCCACCGGATTTCATTCGCCTGAATGCACTGCGATTGAAATTACGAACTGCAAGAGGTAGAGGCGGTTCACCCGAACCGCCCGCAGGTGATTGAGTCAATCGCCCCTCCCCGGCAACTTGCGATTGCACCATTGTCGAATGCCTACTTCTAGCTTTGCTCTCGACATCGGCAGTTGATTCGAGATCATACCGCTCGCTAGACCCTGTTGGACCACCGAGATGCCCGCCGAGGTAAAAAAAGAGATCCAGCTCGAAATCGCGCACGTTCTCTTCATCGACATTGTCGGCTATTCGAAGCTTTCGATTAACGATCAGCGCGCGGCGATTGATGAACTGACTCAAGCCGTTCGCACCTCCGAGCAGTTTCAGAACGCCGAAGCCGCGGCCCGATTACTCAAGATCCCCACCGGCGACGGGATGGCGCTGGTTTTTTACAAGAGCCCGGAAGAGCCAGTGGAATGCGCGCTCGAAATCAGCCGCGCTCTCAAAGACCACCCGAAGATACGACTTCGAATGGGAGTGCACAGTGGCCCAGTCAGCGGCGTGATCGATGTGAACGGCCAGGCCAACCTTGCCGGGGCCGGTCTTAATGTGGCGCAACGCATGATGGACTGCGCCGATGCCGGACACATTCTTGTCTCCAGACACGTCGCCGAAGATCTTGAAGGATACGAACAGTGGCGGCCGCTTCTCCATGACCTTGGCTTCTGCGAAGTGAAGCACGGCGTCAAATTACAGATCGTAAATCTGTGCACGGAGGAAGCTGGCAACCGCGCGTTGCCAGCCAAACTTCGGGCGCAAAGACAAGGCGTTGCCAGGACGCGCTGGATCCTGCTGGCGACATCACTCGTCCTGCTCGCGGCCGTGGTTGCGGCTTTCGTGGCGGTCTCGCGCCGCGCGGCCAGGTCAAGCTCGGCCGTACCCGAAAAGAGCATCGCCGTCTTACCCTTCGAAAACCGGAGCCAAGACAAGGATGACAGCTACTTTGCCGACGGCATCCAGGATGAAATTCTGACGCGCTTATCCAAGATCGCCGATCTGAAAGTGATCTCGCGCACATCGACGCAGCATTACAAAAGCGCGCCGGAAAACCTGTCTGAGATCGCCAGGCAACTTGGCGTCGCCCACATCCTGGAAGGAAGCGTGCAGAAGAGCGGCGACGCCGTGCGGGTGAACGTGCAGCTGATCAAAGCAGTGAATGACTCTCATCTTTGGGCCGATACGTTTGATCGCAAACTGACCGACATCTTTTCGGTCGAGAGCGAGGTGGCCAAAGCCATCGCCGATCAGTTGCGCGCAAAGCTCACCGGTGAGGAAGAACAAGTCATCGCCGCCAAACCGACAGAGAATACCGAGGCTTACGATGCCTACCTACGCGGGCTTGCTTATACGCTGAAAGCGGGTGCCAACGACCCTGTTAACGCCCTTGGTGCGCAGAAATACCTCAAGGAAGCGGTGCGCCTTGACCCAAAGTTCGCTCTTGCCTGGGCGCTTCTCTCGTACGTGGATGCGCTCGGCTATCTAACACAGAATCTTCAACCAACGGTCGCCCTCCGTGAAGAGGCGCGGCAGGCAGCCGACACCGCGCTCACTCTTCAGCCTAATCTCGGCGAGGCCATCCTGGCCAAGGGGTATTATCACTACTCCTGCCTAAAGGATTACGACA